>CAZTXH010000038.1:0-9380 GCA_964617415.1 uncultured Rikenellaceae bacterium
CCTTTGTCATAGCGTTAACCTTTTTTGGTCAACGTATTTCAGGCATCGACAGGTTCCGCAAGCGCTGAAGCTACTCAGCGGAGGCGCTAGCGAAGGATGGTTCAGTGTTCCGAGTTGTTACCTTCTGCAATTTTTAACTGGATGAGTTTTCCCGGTGTAGGTAAAGAACCTACAAACTGTGTTGCTTTTTTAATGAAGGCTCTGTCAATTTTAAAGATCTTAAATTCAACCAATTTATCCGGTGATAGATCAGGATATCCGGCGTTTTTCATTTGTTCAACATAATCCTTGTTTATTTTAAAAATCTTAAACTGGATAATCATTGAGACAGATATATCTTTCCCGAAACCCATTTCCCGGACCTCTTTTATATATTCCGGTGTTATATCCTGAGCCTTTAACTGTACTATTTCATCCTGTGTAATCTCTTTAAAACCTGTTGACTTCATCTTTTTTACATATTCCGGGGTAATGTCCAGTGCCTTGAACTGAATGAGGTCATTACCTGTTAATTCATACCCTGACTGGTACATCTCTTCAGCATATTCTTCATCCACGTCGAGGGCGGCAAACGACATAATATCATCTGCAGAGAGATCACCTCCCGATAGTTTTTTCATTCTTGCTATATAAGCTGGATCTACACCAAGGGCTTTGAAACCTATTAACTTACTCAATGCAATGTCTTTAAAACCATTATCCTGTATCTCCTTAATATAATCGACCGATAAATCGAGAGCTACAAGTGCTATCAGGTTATCTTCAGAGACATTGGTGTATCCAAGCTTATTAATATCCCTGACATAATCTGCATCCGCATCTTTCAGAGTAAAAAGTAACAATTCCTGTAACGAGAGGTCTTCGTAGCCTTCATCAGCAAAAGATTTAACATAGCTTTCACTCGGAGTATAGGTAAATGTACCATCCCCTTCTTCTCCTGTAAAATCACCGGTCATTATGATTTCCCCTCCCGGCTTTTGTATTGAAAAATTAATATTGCTACCAGTAGTTAAACCGGATATATCGGATCTGTCGACTGTCACTGAAAATTCATTATGTGATATTTTTCCCCTGCTGTTTCTTTTGGAGGTCTTAAACTCAATATTCAATCCGTCCTCTTTTGTTTTCATTTCCCAGGTTCCCTCCAGTTTTCCGGTACCTGATTGCCCGTATAAGGAATCTGAGGACAACAGAATTACCATGGCTGCAATAAACAATATTGATAGATTTCTTTTCATGGTATAGTAATTTTAACGATTAGACTTTTTTATAAAAACCGGCCTTTATACAAAAAGTTACAAAAGATCTGTTTTTTTTCTGATAAAGAGATTTCCGTTATAGCTGCTGATTATATATTCTGGACCTCCTTCATTTATAATACCGACAACCCAGTCTTCAAGGGAATAGACCATAGTATTCTCATCCTTTGTAATAACGGATTGCCTTTTAACAGGTTTTATATCAAAATCCGACATTATTTCTCCGTTGTCGCTTTTTAACTTTAACCTGGCATTTATTGATTCAGGTAAAGTAATTGATATATCTCCTTCAAAGGATGTAAACATCATCGGCGACTTTGGATCTACTTCCCTGAAAACGGCTGCTATTTTTCCATAAACAGAGCTTAAGACGGCTGATCCTGCAATATTTCCCAGGGAGATATCTCCATTAGCATTCTCGACTTCAATTTCTCCGTTTATGTTTACTACTTCAATATTTCCGTTATCCAGAGATTTAAGTTTCAATGAAAAATTCCTGGGCAGCTTAATATCGAAATCAACTGTTTTACCTGTTGTTCTGCACATGAGTTTTATATTACTGCCCTCTACCTCTGCTGAAATATCCAGTATTTTCTGTTCGATCCGCCGCATACCATTTACAGGTTTTTCCGTATCGCTGTATCTTAAGGTTCCCGTAGCAAGCAGTACATCACCGTCATATCCTGTAACCTTAATCGAACCTTTAGGATTCTCAAATGTAAGCAATCCGGGTAGTGAAGACGGAGACAGGTTTATCACAAGCTGTTCACTCTGGCAGATTGCTGCTGCTGAGATAACAACAATAACAGTAGCAGTCAGAAAGATTTTTCTTATCATGATCCTGTTTATTATAATAAAACAACAAGAGCTTCATTCATTTTACTCCTGACACTATAATTAAGGCTTGCATTCTTAAGTACTTCCCGGAATTCAGGCACAGCACTTTTTTCATTAAGGGCAAGCATAATTTCAGCAAGACGAAGCTGTACCAGTGGTGATGTCTGGTTACCAATGGATGCAACCAGGCCTTCACGAACTTCAGGAACAGCAGAGTACCGGATAAGGGCATCAAGAGCAAGCAGCCTTACATTATCATTACTATCATTATTGAGTAAGCCTAACAGGCTTTCAATAATCCGGCTGTCTGCAGTGTCAAATTCGCCGGCCATATTTACCGCCTTGATCCTTTCCACTGTAGAGTTCTGCTGCATCATCGTGAGGACGAGTGTCTCTTTAAGCTGTTTTACCTCACCTGTAAGATTTGCTATTTGATTGTTACGTGACGGGGAAGATCCAAGCCAGCCGGAAGCAAACCAGCCAAGAAGGAAAAGTGCTATTCCTGCGGCAATCTTTAAGCCCGGAACCATTAAAGAAACAAAAGATACTTTTTTTGATTCAATCTCCGGTTCCCCGAGAAGAGCTTTCCTCTTCTCCTCCTCAAGCATTATATAGAATCTTTTATCCATCCTGTCTGACGGCCCCGTTACCTGGATCTCTTCAATGAGTTTATCAATAGAATGCATAGCTTCAATCTCTTCCCTGCTGATACTGGATTTCTGAAGACCGGCTATCACCTCTTCCTCTTCTTCCGGTGACAACTTTCCATGAAGCAGGTCCAATAACTTATTCCTAAGATTTTGCCTTTTCATATCTCGTATTTTCAAGTTTCTTATAAATATCCTTAAGTTTTTTCAATGCCCTGAATATTCTTATTTTCACATTACTTTCGCTTATATTCAGTATACCAGCTATTTCTTTGTATTTCAGACATTTTATTTTACCCAGAACCAGCAGTTCCCTGTCAGCCGGTTTAAGTCTGTACATAGCCTGTTGAAGTATTGCCAGCTCTTCATTTTTTTCGAGTTCATTATGTTCGTCCATGGAGGTTTGAGTCGCATAAGCCTCAGTATCATAGTTGATTATATGCTTAATTTTCCGGTTATGGTCAATACCGGCATTATGGGCTATTCTGAAAAGCCACTTCACAAAACTTCCCTTTCCCTTATATGCTGACCTGTACCTTATTACCCTGTAAAAAACCGTATGAACCAGATCTTCGCTTGCCTGCCTGTCACCACATGTAAGTTTGAAAAAGTAAGCAAAGAGATGTCCTTTGTATTTTTCATACAATCTACCGACTTTTTCAATATCACCGGCATTTATATGAGCCATCAGGCTGTTATCATCCAAAACCTGTGAATTTGTTCCCTAATTTACTTTAATAACTCCTTTGAGAGAGAAAAGTTACAAAGAATCATTCAATTCCCGATCCCGAGTACTCGGGACTACGGTGGGCGAAGCAGCGGTTAGCGGTTAATACCAGTTATTCTTATATTTGTATAACAACCAACACATCATAAACAAAATTAAAATAAAGGAGGGATTCGTTATGAAAACTAAACAGATGTTATTTATTATTGCAGGTCTCCTGCTGTTTATTCTCCCGCTGAACTTATCAGGACAGATGGGAACAAGAGAGCAAAAAGCTCTGGACGACATAACCAAATGGACAGATAAGACGATTATGTGGGTGGGTCCGCATCAGGATGATGAAGCCGGATGCCTGGGAACATTATCGTTACTTAAGGCAAACGGTAACAAAATCATTATGTTATGGTATACCACCGGCAACAAGGGCTCGAGAGATCTTGAGATGACCAGTGAAAGACTTGCCCAGATACGGAAAGTAGAATCTGAAAAAGCATGCGGGGAAATGGGTATAACACCGGAAACAGATACTTTCATTTATTTCGGATATGATGACGGGATGCTGGAATATGTTCCGGAGAAAGAGCTTTGTGAAAAAGTCTGTAGACTGATAAGACTCTACCGTCCCGATGCAATAATCACCATGGATCCCGGCAGTGAGTGGATGAAATGGCATAAAACAGATCACAGGATGTCAGCTTTCATAACTCTCGATGCCGCACGGGCTGCCGCCTATCATTTGTACTTTCCGCATCACAGGATCCATGAGGGTCTGCAACCCTATACTGTCAGGGACTATCTTTTCTATGCTACGGATGATACAAATTACGATGTCGACATTACTTCGGTCAGTGATAAAAGGATACGTGCCCGTGCTTGGTATGTGAGCCAGTTCGGAGCAGGCAATTTTAAATATGTAGGCCCTGAACCGGATCAGGAGACTCTTAAAAGAAGACTGGAAAGTAATGCTGAAAGAATAGCGAAAGGCGAAAAGATATATGAAAGATTCAGGAGGCTATCCGAATCCATGTCATTCTAGAATATTACCTTTTGCTGTAGATAGGGAATTATTACATCATTCTTATAATCATTTGTTCCATCACATGTGATGGTAACAAGAGGAACTCCTGTTATATTCCTTATTTCAAGCGTCATTAGTATCAGGATTTGGCATTCTCTGCCTTCGATGGACGAAGTGGTTGCTGGTTGTTGTACCTTTATGTCTTACACCATACTGTTTTCACATTAACAAACTCCCTGATCCCCTGGACAGCTAGTTCCCGGCCGAAACCAGACCGTTTTGTTCCGCCGAAAGGCAAACGTGGATCCGATTTTACAAGTCCGTTGATAAACACTGCCCCATCATCAAACTCACGAGCCAGCTCCAGGGCTCTGTCAATATCGCCGGTAAAAAGTGAGACACCCAGGCCAAAGTCTGTTTTGTTGGAAAGTGTTATAGCTTCTGAACTGTTTTCTGCAACAATAACAGCTGCAACCGGACCAAATACTTCTTCATCGAAGATAGGCATACCGGGCTTTACATCTGTAACAATGGTGGGCTGAAAGAATGCCCCGTTACGAATTCCGCCACAGATCACCTTCGCTCCCATTATAACCGATTTTCTTACCTGTTCCTCAACAGTCACTGCCTGTGAGACAGATACCAGAGGACCGATATCCGTATCTTCCTGCATCGGATCATCTGTTTTCAGTGTTTTAATCCCATCGATAAACTTCCCGAGGAATTTATCACTGATATTTTTATATAGGATAAATCTTTTTGCAGCTATACAGCTCTGTCCGGCATTCTGGAAGCGGGCTTTTATTCCGGTCTCAACAGCTCCGGGAATATCTGCATCTTCAAGGACGATAAAAGCATTGCTGCCACCAAGTTCAAGAACACATTTTTTCAGTTGATTACCAGCCTTCTCCGCGACTTTCTGTCCGGCAGCTTCGCTCCCAGTAAGTGAGACACCCTTTATACAATCGTGCTTTATTATTTTCCCCATCCTGCCTGATCCGACAGCAAGATTACGGAATACTGAATGAGGAAATCCTGCTTGTGTAAAAAGGCTTTCAATCTTCTGAGCGCATATCTGGACGTTTGAAGCATGTTTAAGGAGGACGGTATTACCTGCCATAAGGGTGGGTACCGCAAACCTGAACACCTGCCAGAAGGGGAAGTTCCAGGGCATTATTCCAAGTATGGTTCCCAGGGGTTCGAATGCAACATAGCTGATATCGGCATCGGTTTCTGCTGTTTCGGAAGCAAGGAAACATTCGGCATTTTCTGCATAATATTCGCAAACCCAGGCACATTTATCGACCTCAGCCCTCGACTCTCTTATCGGCTTCCCCATTTCGAGGGTAATTGGTTCAGCATATTCAGCATTATTGTCCTTCAGTAATGCTGCAGCTTTTTCCATAAGAGATCTCCTGTATCCGAAGTCTGTTCTCTTCCATTTCCCGAAAACTTCGGAGGATTCTGCCAGTATCTTTTCCACAACTGTATCCGGTATCTCTTCAGTTTCTTTAATTATCTCGCCGGTATAAGGGTTGATGCTTTTCATGGTTGCTGTCTATGATTACAAAATAAAATTAAGAAATATATATTACATGGGGATTAAATGTTCGGCGTTTAGCGTTTAGCGTCGTCAACGCTATTTAGGCATTGACGTTGTCAAATGTACATACTGTACGCTGTACGCGATACCCTAAACCCTGTACATTTTATATCATCAATCATCATTCGTCAATAATAAATCCCAGTCGTTGTGCCTCTGTGCCGTTATTCCATTTTTCCTATCTTTAATCTTTTAATCACCATCCATGAAAAAGATCGGTATCATCGGTCCCAACACCCCTGTCTGCAGTGAGGAGTTATACAACTTCGGTGTCGAGCTTGGTAGGGAGATAGCTAGCCCTGACAGAGTTATCATCTGTGGCGGACGTGGAGGATTTATGGAGGCTGTCTGTAAGGGTGTAAAGCAGTCGCCGGATACCTTTCCTACCCAGACTATCGGTATATTACCTGAGGATACAGACGAAAAAGCAAATTCTTATGTAGATATAGCTATACCCACGGGTATAGGACTGGCCCGAAACCTTATCATAATAAACAGTGTTGATATCATCATTTCTGCCGGTGGCGGTGCAGGGACACTCTCAGAGATAGCCTTTGCCTGGCAGAGAAACAAAAAAGTCCTTTGTATTACTACTTATGGCGGCTGGACAGCAGAGCTGGCAGGAAAAGAACTGGATAAACGTGCAGAAGGATTGCTGATTCCGGTTTCGGGTATCGAAGAAATTAAGAGGTATCTGTAGATTCTGTTTGAGAGTTTGAAGGTTCGAGAGTTCGATGGTTTGAATACAAAAAATCCTCTACCTCGAGGGTGGTTTACCCTCTCCCTCGAACATTAAATCATCATTCATCAATAATAAATCCCAGCCGTTATGCCCTTGTGCCTTTGTGCCGTTGCGCCTTTACGCCTTTGCGCCACCATAAAAAAGCCCCCGAAAATATCTCCCGGAGGCTTCTGAGCTTCAAAATTAACTATTGAGCCTATTCCCTGTTTATTATTTTTACTTCAACGATCTTTAGCTTAAATGGCAATTGACCTGATTTAAGCATATTGACAAAATCGTTTGCTTCTTCGAGAGTGAAATTACCTGTGATTTCAGTATCTCCTCCCGATATTTCACTCATCACCATGGGATAGGATCTGACATAACCATCATACACCATCGCAATGCAGCGGTTGATATTTTCACGTGTTATTCGTGCCCAGGTCGTGGCTCCTTCGCTATCCATCGAAAGGTCGATCCTCACATCCGAGTCAGTCGATCCGGTAACCACTTCCGCTGAAGTAATAACACTGCCGTCCAGAGGGGCCTGGTTATTACCGGCAGTCACCTTAATAGCATGAAGCTCGTACAAGGATTTAAAGGTATCGTACTTGTACGGATTCGCGCTCCAGAAGAATTTAACATCAGCAGGAAAAACAGCTTTTACCTGGTCTAATTTCAGATACTTACTGACCTGCGAAGTATCTTTCCCATTAACAAGTCCTACCATACACGATGGACCCTGGTCATCAGTCATCGGACTCAGGATTCCAAGCAATGGATTTTCCTTTGCAGATTCTTCCCCAGTATCAGTTTCTGCAGCAACAGTCTGCATATCACGCAGGAGATTGTTTGCCTCCGACAGACAATCAATGATCTCACTGTTCTCATAAGTCTCCCAGAATTCGAGCTTGCCGTAACCGGTAATCACTCTGTTGATCTGATCAATATTGCCGGTGTCGATATCGTGTATGGTTAATGATATAAGATTATCAGTAACATCATGTTCTATACTTTTTTCATGGATACTGAAAAAGTAATTCAGTCTTTTATTGATTACCTCAGCAGCTTTATTCATATCGCTGGGTGCCGCGACTGAATTATATGTTTGTGGTACAACTGTGACTTTATAGTCAGATTCTTTATTTATTGTGCATCCTGCTAACAAGAATATCACAACAATACTTGTAACAATAAAAATCTTGGTTTTCATAATATAAGTTTTAAGTTAAAATTCAATAAGTTCTCTCTTTGGGAAGAGAAGTCTGCAACATTAACTTAAAACCGGCAGGTCGTCTTTTTTAACCGGGGAAACAGGATGATATAATCTCCATAGAAATAAAGGCTCGATAACCAGCCTTCTTTTTTGCATGGTTATGAAATGCTGAATTATAGTATTGTTGTAATGGGAAAATTTATAATGTAATGATAATACGTTTAGTCCTGAATAGTACAAATCATTCAGGCACTCTTTGTAAAGATCGGGTATACTGACAGCATCGAACACAACAGCATCGGGACGAGCCGGGATATTTCCGAGTACCAGTTCAGCCTGGTAAGGAGATACCGGTGATGCTGAATTATAAGTTTCCGATCTGTTTGAAAGAACCAGTATAAAGAGCGAGAACAGGATTACCAAAAACAGAGTTCCTAAGTTCCGGTTTATATCTTCATTATGATTTAACATAAAACAAAGGTAAGGAAATGTTTTGACTCTATTGTAATCTTTTTACCATCAACATAAAAGTACAATTTTAATCTGGAACTTTTAGTCTGGTTTTATAGGGGAGCAAACCATTCATGGGTTTCCCGCCTTCGTCCAACCTTCGTCCCGAGGTCTCGGGACTACGGTTGGCAAAGCAAGACTTCGGCCTTCGGTCGTCGAAGTCCCGATAAATCTGGACGAAGACGGCGGACAGGGTGGGTTTGAGGTTTTGAGCGTTTGAGGGTTTGAATGTTCGAGGGTTCGAGGGTACTTTCGAACTTTCGAACCTTCATACCTTCGAACCTACACACTTACGAACCGTTGCCGCTGCGCCCTTGCGCCATTACACCGTTATTCCTATCTTGCATAAAAAACAGAACTCCAATGATTGGAAAATATAAAATCGTGACTCTTTGCGGCAGCACGAAATTCAGGGACGAATTCCTTGCCGTACAGAAACGTCTCACCCTGGAAGGCAACATAGTTATAAGTGTAGGATTATTCGGTCACTCCGGCGACGAGGAGGTATGGTCGGAAACAACGAAGGAGATGCTCGATGATATGCATCTACGTAAGATCGATCTTGCAGATGAGATATTTATTATTAATAAAGAAGGATATATAGGAAATTCAACAAGGAAAGAGATTGAATATGCCAATAAAAATGGAAAGGGAATTAAATACATGGAACCGGTTGAATAAGAATATAGCTCGAAAAAAAGTCTTATTTACCTATCAGACCCATCATATTCTCCTTCCTAGTATTACTATTTTTCCGGGATTCATGCTGATCGTATTTTATCTATAAGGGTTTTAAGTTCCTCCTCGGTTGGTTTTTCACCCCTTACTGTTCTGAAAAATAC
>CAZTXH010000038.1:9390-10975 GCA_964617415.1 uncultured Rikenellaceae bacterium
GAGTGAAATATCTGGAACCGGTTGAATAAGAATATCGCGTTTTACCTGACTCATTTTATATCGCCAATCGTAAATCGTAAATCATAAATAATAGATCCATTGCGCCGTTTTACTGTTTTTTGATGGTACGATTTCGTGATTGCATGATACTCTATAGTCTAATAAACCAGAAATAATTAAATTTTAGTAACTTAGCAGTCATTAATACAAAATAGCATGAATGACCTTACACTTCTGATAAATAAACTCCAAAAATTTAGGGATGCCCGTCACTGGGAACAATTCCATAATTCAAAAGACCTGGCACTTGCTATATCTATTGAAGCAGCCGAACTGAATGAGCTGTTCCTTTGGAAAACAAATGAAGAATCTGAGAAGGTTGATAAAAGAAAAATAAAAGAAGAGCTTGCCGATATATTTGCTTTCAGCCTTCTATTGGCTGGTAAATATGGTTTCGATGTTAAGGAAATGGTTCTCGAAAAGATCAGGAAAAACGACGAAAAATACCCAGTCGATAAAGCAAAAGGTATCGCAAAGAAATATAATGAGCTGTAGAACATGATAATTTACAGCAATTCAATAGAGCAGTTCAGGCAGGATGTCCTCTATAACAGGATTGCTGATATTATGAGTGAAGCTTTTATATCGAGTTTCGGATATAAACCACAATTATCTGAGCTTCTCTCCTTTCAGAATTCTCTGAGCCGTGTAAAAGATATCATTGAAATTGCAGGTATTAAGGATAATCATATCGCACTTGAATATAAGGTCCCTTATAATCAGAGCAGAATCGACTGCCTGTTATTTGGAAAGGATATTACAGGGAAAGATAACATTCTTCTCATTGAGCTTAAACAATGGACAAGCGTTAAACCTCTTGAGATTGAAGGTAATTATGTTGAAACCTATACTGGTGGTGGTATGAGAGTAGTTCCCCACCCTTCACAGCAGGTAAAAGGCTATCATAATTATCTTCTCGATTTTGTTGAAGAGTTTAATAAAGAACCCTATCTCAATCTTACAAGTTGTTCTTATTGCCACAATTATAGTACCAGTGACAGATCGGGTCTGTTCAATCCAATCTATAAAAATATAACTGCAGAATTTCCTATATACTGCAGAGAAGATGTTACAAGACTTGCCACAAAACTTAAAGAACTACTTATTTCAGGTAACGGAACAGAGGTTTTTAACAGGTTCATGCAGAGCAGGATAAGCCCATCAAAAAAACTACTTGAAAATGTCCGGAACATTATTGATAATCCTGCAATATTTTCTCTCCTAAATGAACAGATTGTCGCAAAAAACCTGATTTTGGGGAAGATCCGTCGTGCCAAAACGAAAAAAGACAAATCGGTGATAATTGTAAAAGGTGGACCTGGCACGGGAAAATCTCTTATCGCACTCAATATAATGGCTGAGGTGGCTAATCAGAGGAACACTCTTCTTGTCAGTAAATCCAGACCATTCAGGGATGGGCTGCAAGCACTTGTAGGTAGTGATGCAAGGAATGCGTTTGTTAGTCCCTATTTGTAATATATCATAAGTTCGTTTACACTTCTTTAATGAAACACTGTGTCAAGAG
>CAZTXH010000039.1:0-10949 GCA_964617415.1 uncultured Rikenellaceae bacterium
ATTTTTACCTTATTAAGGAAAGTTTCAGGTACAGAATAAGTTAAAGTAATATTTTCAAGACGTATAAATGATTTATCTCTCCAAACATTAAAAAATGCACCAGAATATGAAGAGCCAATTCGGGCATAATCATTAATTGGATTTTCAGGAGTCCAGTATGGCACATTATAACCATTAATGCGGTCTGGATAATATCGGTCATTATTTTTTGCCTGATTAAATTGACCTTTATGACCCCATAAAGAATATAGTACAAATGTTAGATCAAGGTCCTTGTATATATTAAATTCCTGTCGTAGATTCCATCTGAAACGAGGAACAGTGAAACCCTGGAATTCATAGTCATCATAATTAATTAGACCATTATTATCACCATCTTTTATTTTGAAATCTCCAGGATATTTATCAAATATAGCTGCTTCTTCTTCTTCACCAATCTGGTAAACACCAAGAATAACCGGATCCCAAATAGCATCGATGGCATGATCAATGAACCATAGATTAGTGATGTCATCGGCTTCTTTTTCTCCAATAACGTTACCAGCATTATCAGTCACATCAACCATGTCTCCATACAGGTGAACAATTTTATTGCGGTTTAGAGCAAAACTAAAGCCTGTCTTCCATTTAAAATTTTCATTATCCATGATCCTCACATTCAAGTCCATTTCAAATCCTGTATTATTCAACTCTCCCAAATTAGAGGCAACAGTTGCAATTCCAATGATATCTGGCAAAGCCCGATCAACCAAAAGGTCAAGGGTCTTACTTTTATAGAATTCAATTGAGCCATCTATAGATTGTAAAATTTGGAGATCCAATCCAATATTAAATGACCTGGTTTTTTCCCATGCCAGCTCAGAATTTGCCATAGTAGTAACAGACAATATATTACTTTCATACGTACTACCACCCGATGTCTGGTAAATATATTTATCAAGCTCCATTTGAGACATTGCTGAATACCTGCCAATCTGACGGTTTCCATTTTCCCCCCATGATAAACGCAGCTTTCCATATGGTATAATATCATTTTTCAAGAAATTTTCTTCGGTAAATACCCAACCAAGTGCTACTGAAGGGAAATAACCGTATGGATTTTTAGCACCAAAAGCTGAATACCCATCACGACGCATTGTAGCTGTGATCATATACCTGTCCTTAAATGAATAAAAGATACGCGCCATTAATGCATTACCAGTATCGTATTGGTCATTACTACTTACTTGGACCTGTGCGCCATCACCTGCAGTAAAGTTATGGTACCCCAGGGCATCAGTTGGAGAAAAACCAGATATACTCATATTATCTGACCAACTCTGGTACTTTTCGGCATTGCCTAATAAAGTAACGTCTATTTGATGAATGTTATTAATAATTTTGTTCCATTTTATCAGATTATCAATCTGCCAGGCAAAAATTTCTCCGTGTCTGCGCTGAGCACTTCCACCAGACAGTGCCCATGATGCGTGTAATGCAGAATTATGGTTCATATAATTAGACCGTTCTGCTCGAGGACTAAAACTAAATCTATAGGTAATCCCCAATGGTAATTTCACTTCAGTATATAAGTTACTAATCAATGTTTTGTATGTTTCCGAACGGTCTCGAAATGTCCTGCTATACAATGGGTTATTACTCATATTATCTTCAGTGACCTGGTATGTTAAAGTACCGTCGTCATTATAACAATTTCCCCACGGAGAAACGAATTCAGCACTCTCCCAGCTGACAGGGATAGCACTTTCGTCACGATAGGCAAATTGTGTATTAAGGCCAACCGACAACCAAGATACTACTTTGGCATCAAGGTTAATACGGCTACGAATTGTTGAAAACTCATCCCCAAAAACAATGCCTTCATTATCATTATATCCAATAGACCAATAATAGCTTATTTCATCTTTTTTACCTGAGATTGAAAGGTTATAATCCTGACGGAAGCCTTTCTGAAAAACTTTATCTTCCCATACTACTGATTTACCCTCAGCATAGTTTTGTTTTTCAATCTCTAATATACCCAAACGACTAAGCCATATATTTTGTGGATCTCCTGTTAATCCGTTATACCAGTCATCCATAGATACGCCCTCCGGGAGGTTATCTGGATTATCAAATACATACAATTTGTCCATCAATACTGGGTTGTACCTGTTTTGCGACTTTAATACATCCTGGCGCCATGAAATAAATTCTTCTCCTTGATATAAATGGGCAATTGTTCCTTTTGTTATTAAACCGGTACTTAAATTAAAGTTAATCATTGGTTTGCCAAGAGCTCCCTTTTTAGTAGTAATCATTATAACACCATTAGCAGATCGTGAGCCAAAGACAGCAGCAGCAGAAGCGTCTTTCAGAACGTCGATATTCTCAATGTCATAAGGATTAATATCTTCTATACTCCCTTGGTAAATAACTCCATCCACAACCAACAATGGATCGGAAGACGATTTCAAACTATTATTACCTCGTATTTCAAGCGAACCTCCACCTTTTGCTGAATAAGAAGTACCAACTTCGAGACCAGTTATTGTAGTTTTAAGAATCTCCTGTACATTATGAGGTCTTTCATCTTCTATTGTTCCTGTGTTGACCGATGAAACAGATCCGGTAAAATCCTTCCTCGCTATAGTACCATATCCAATTACTACAACTTCAGAAAGGCCAGTTATTGATGGCACCAATTCCTGATCGAGAACGGTTCTGCCCTCAACAGGAACTTCTTGTGTCGTATATCCTATAAAAGATATAACCAAAATCGCAGTATTCGGATCTGGTATGGCAATGTTAAATCTTCCATCAATATCTGTTAACGCGCCGACCGTCGTGCCCTTAATTAGAATATTAACACCTGCCATTGGTTCTCCCGTCGAAGCATCTGTAATTGTCCCGCTAACCGTTATCTGTTGTTGTGTAACGTTTGCCAAAGAATTATTCCCTAGAATGTCTGGCATGTCAGTGGATAATAAGATTTTCCTGTCCAAAACGGCATATTGGACATCAGTACCCTCAAATAATTTAGGTATAACTTCCCCAATATGCATATTTTTTACTTGAATGTCCACAATCCGGTTAACATCAATTTCTTTCTGGTTAAAGATGAAATAGAACTCACTCTGGGTTTCAATCTCATCCAAAACCTGTTCAAGAGTCATGCTCTCCATATCAAGTGTCAATTTGGCAGATTGAGCATAAGAATTATTTGCCAGAAGATTGGAGATACTAAGCACAGACACCAACAATACAATTTTTGCTTCCATGATTAGTTTTTTTAGATAAGAGAACGTTTTTCCCTTAGAATAAGAAAAATTTTTCATAACTTTGCATAGTTTTAAGTTAGGTTATTATTAATCAAGTAGTAACTTAGCATTAACTTTCGGGGAAGCGCGCCAATCGCTTCCCTTTTGTTTGTTAACATAATTATTTACATAGTCTTCAGGTTTTTAAGATTAGAAAAAGGGTTATTCATTATTGG
Organism: uncultured Rikenellaceae bacterium; assembly: GCA_964617415.1. Lineage (GTDB taxonomy): Bacteria > Bacteroidota > Bacteroidia > Bacteroidales > VadinHA17 > LD21. Next base: position 3,476 of record CAZTXH010000039.1, read on the forward strand.
ATATTAATACAATTTTATTTTTACTATACACACTATCTGGCTGAATTTTTGGTCGTTCAATTGTGTAGTCAATTCCGAGGCTCAATTTTAATAATCTTAATACTTCTTCAAGATTCTCATCAATAAAGGTTGCTCTGAGAAGTGGTTGATTTGATATATTACCCCTTACTTCAACCTCCACATTATACCATCTCGCCAATCTCCGTGCAATTACATCCAGTGGATCATTTCTAAAAACCAGTTTCCCTTCAGTCCATGATACATATGCCTGAGTTTGAACATGTTCTTCAGTAAATTGATCTCGTTCTTTGTTATATATTACCAGCTTATCCGGCACCATGGCAACTGATTGATCTGATTTAAGATCATTAACCATTAATTCCCCTTCTTCCAGGACTATTTCCAGATTATTCTCATCATCATAAGATGCTACATTGAATTTGGTTCCTAAGGCGCTAATTGTCAGATTTTCCGCATTTACTGAAAAAGAATTTGTTTTGTCAGTACAAACATCAAAATAAGCTTCACCTTCAAGAACAACTTTACGTTCAGAAAAATAGTCGCCTCTATATTGTAAACTGGAATTGCTGTTGAGCCAGACTATGCTACTGTCGGGAAGAGCAAATTTTGCCCTTGTCCAGGCTGGAGCCTTAATCTCAATCCATGCGAGATCGTTATTTCTATTATTAAAATATTGTCCTCCCAAATAAAGTACGACAGAAAGAAGAAAAACCGCAGCTATCCTTGTAACCCATTTAAAGAATACCAAAACCGGCTTTTCTGGTTTCATACTACAGTTGTTGATATTATAATGAATCCGATACAGTATATAATTAAGGTTTTTTTCAGTCAAAGTATCCTCTCCGACTGATTCATACCATTGTTTCTTAAGTATAATTTCCAGCTCATCACTAACATTATTGTCACAGAATACTTTCCTGATATATTCATCATCACCAATTTCTTCTGCATTAAAAAAATGGATTATCCGCTCTTTGTCCAGCATACTCTTTATCATACAGATCTCTTTTTTATATCCATATTATTCTGTTCTATTTTGGTAGTTACAAACAAGTAAAGCAGCCTTAGAAGAATATTAAGACTGCTTCCATCCCTAACTACCTAACCGAGAACCGGTGTAAAAATTCTTCATGTTGAATTTTCTCTAAACCTTATTAGTAATATCCACAACTGGTTTAATACACCTATCCTTGTTATTAAAAAATACAGGTTTACTTAAATATTAGTATGAATTATATTGTTTATCAGACAATGGATAAATGAAGAAGGATGTTTATTCTATTATGTGGAGATTTGCCAATTAAACCAGCCTATGATTTAATGAATGAATAATGCAAAAAACAAGATTACCAGCAATTTCTCTTTTTTCAGACAGTTCCTGATATACTTAAGCGCTGTACTTATCTGGTTCTCAACTGTTTTATGGGAAATATTCATCGAATCGGCAATTTCATTTATACTTAATCCGTCTATCCTGCTTTTAATGAAAATCTCCTTTCGGCGTGCCGGTAATTTCTCAATCAGATCTGTTATATAACCCTGGAGTGAAACGTAGTCGATTTCCTGCAAAGTATCTATATCCAGATCATCTTCTATTATTGCAGTATTGAAATATTCGATCAGATAGCTTCTCTTCCTGAAATGTTTCTTTATGATATTATAAGCAATTGTAAAGAGGTAAGACTTGAATGATAAACCTTCCTTCAACCTGCGGCGTTTCTCCCATACAATAGTAAATACTTCCTGTACAACTTCCTCGGATTCAACATCTGATTTTAAATATCCATATACAAAATGATACAGGCGGCTGCTGTAATCCCTGAACAGGGTATTGAATGCCAGAATATTTCCTCGTGACAAATTCTTAACCAGTTTTGATTCTTTATCCGAGATGTACTTCTTCATTCACTTATAAAAATACACAAAAACACGTAACTTACAAAGTAATATAAGACAAATTGTTTCATATCCACTTGATATTTTCAGCCAGGGGTGTATCGTTCCTAACCGATTCTGCTTCTATCTTCATGCTGTGAACAGTCTTGAGGGATGTTTAATCTGTCCCGCTGCTCATACCACTTGCATTATTGGCGGCAATACCTCCAATTTGTGTCGCTATTGACTGAAGCAGGACCGAGTTCCAGTTTATGTCCGAAGGGTGCCAGAATGTTATTCAGCCTACCCCCTGTAAGGCCTGGCTGGCAGGCTATCCTTTCCCCGTTATCAATAACTCTGTAATCCTTCCAGCCGTCGCCGGTCATTATCAGTACCGAATCCGTTATTGCCTGTACCGACAGGCTTGTTCCTGTACTGTAAATTTTCAATTGAATTTGGATAAAATGTGATTTATAATAAGGTATAGTTTTTAATAAAGTAATAACAGAGAAACCACACAAAATGGAAGAGAAATGATATTTGTATCCTATTTGTTTTCCATAAGATTAAAAGCCTCTTAATATTAGTTATTTAAGAGGCTTTTTCATTACCCCCAATGGACAAAAGTTGCAACCATTATGGTGATTATCTAATATACCAAATTTCCCAGTCATATTCCTTACAATCCATTGCTGAATTATAACTTGTTTTTAATTTTTACTTTGATTTACAATTAACTGATTGTTTATTTATTGCCTTGCCGGGGAATTAATCTGAAAAAGAAGAAAGTATTAAAACTCATATCTGTCAGTAAAAAGAGTCGTCGAATTAACCTACAATATGTTCATCAGTTACCACACTAAAAACACTTAACATCAATCTTGTTGAAGATGAGTCACAAACGAGCAGATCTATATCAATCTATTATTCTGAAGTATTACTGACGTACTGGATTGCCGAAAACAGGAGCTATTTTACCGATTTGTATTTCTCAAATTCTTCAGCTATCCCGGCTTCGGTGTAGGTTCCTGAATGGACAATCACTCTGTATCTCAGATTTAGCTTAGTTCCTTTTTCCAGAAAAGTCTCCTTACCGTTTTCAGGCCAAGGTATAGGTGTAGGGGATATAAACCCATAATCCCTTGTAAACCATGGTGAAGGGTACCAGGTGTTTGAAGGATGCTGCATGATCGCCAGTCCTTCAGTCACGTTGCCACGTTTCCCATAGTAATCTATCCATGCAGATTTTAATCCGAATGTCTCTTTTTCGTTTCTTTTGCCTTCAGCATTAATCATTGTGCCTCCGTTCTTTACAGCAATGTCTGCATCCATTCTTGCGATAAAAAGTGAATGATTGACCCTGGGGATGTGGACATCCATCAGCATCTCCATCACGATAACGAAATCAATCTGAATCTTATCCTCAGAAGGGGAGGTAATGATATACTTGCGTGTATCCTTCACAGGCGAGAGGGCTCCGGAACGGACCCATATACATTCATCAGTAATAATAACCGTGTCTCCGCCCTCTTTTTCTATCTGTGCATTGACAGATATAATCCTTCCCTGCTCTAGCCCTTCTGACCAGTAGTTACCAAAGGCCCTCATATCACATGTTAAGAAGAGTGATGAATGATGTGGATACTGGCCGTTACGCATCGAAGTGATTGAAGCTCCTGATACGGGTCCGTTAACGGGATAGAAGAAAGGATACTTCTCATCCTCCGAAAATATATAGCTAGTAAAAAATCTTCGATCGATGGTCACATTAATCTTCGATCCGATCTTTTCAGCATGAATTTCTGCTCCGCCAAGAGGGGAGCACATCACTAAACCCAGCGTGGTTAGAAGTGAAAGCAAACAAATTTTTTTAATTTTGATTTTCATAGGTCTATAGTTTAAGGTTTAAGGGCACCTCAAAGAACTACTTTTTTGGTGCTTTTGTTTAATTTTAATACAAATTTTTCCGGACTCCTCTTTTGGTTCATGTTGATTCATTTTAGTGATTAAAAAATATTAAAATCTCCTTTTGCTCATACTTTAATATAGTCCAACTTACTATGAAGACGCTCACCCCATAAAGATTCGGAAGACCAGGAATCTGATAAATTTCATATCCTGATAAGACCGGTATTTTATTATCTACTCCTTTTTAAATGTCCTCATATAATTTACAATATTCCAGATCTCCTCATCTGTAAGTGAATCTTCATAATCTGGCATTTCTCCCCTTCCGAATTTTGTTTTATAGAAGTGTTCGCCATCGGTCTGGTTCTGGTAATAATCACTTGAGAAATCTCCTGCAAAATCACTTAAAGTTCTTGCTTTGAACCCATTGCCGAGACCTGTCTTTCCATGGCAATATGAACATAGTTTGTTATAAAGGGTCTTGCCGGTTTTATTACTCTCTACTCCTTTGGGTACTGGATTTTCCATGTTTTTATATTCGTCCGGGACCTTCCATGGTTTGGACTGCTTTGTTTGTGCAGAGATATTTTGTGTAATCAGGAGTCCTGCAGCAATAACCAGTACAATAATTATTTTAGCTTTTATGAATGTAATCATCTTGATAGATTTATTTCTTTTGGCAAATATTGCAAATTCTGTTCCATTTTTTGATAATAGCAAAACCTATTCAGATTCAACAAATCCTGTTATAATTTCTCTCAAATGTGACAGGGATTTTGATCCGAAAATACAATAAATGTGTATTATCAGAAAAATAAAAAGTACAGTGGCCGCAATAATGTGTAGTATATCTTTTATATAAGTCAGACTTATGCCAAATATCTCTTTTTCATTATTACCAGGAAAAAGAAGACTCAATCCTGAAATTATGACCAGCGGCATGGCAATATACATTACAATGACATAGCTAAATCTCTGTAATGGATTAAATTTCTGTTCAATAGAAACTGAAAATGGATTCTTTTTGCCCTTAAAAATTTCATACGCATAAAATCTTAATTGCTTTCCCATTCCCGACCAGAAATGTTTAAACGGAATTCGATAATATTTTCCATTATCAGTAAAATAATTACCGATTATAAAGAATATATAATTTAATGTCAGCAAGATAGCTGAAGTGTTATGCCATCTAATTGCCTTCGGGAACTCAAATATAAACTTCATATCATCCCCTGGAAACCTGATGCTTGCACCTGTAATAATAAGCAAAACAACAAGAATGGCATTCAGCAGATGCCATAACCTGATCCACTTTGGGTATAAATACATATTGCTCTTCTCTGTTAATCGTTAACTGCGTTTTTAATCTGATAGCAATAAACTAGAATCCATTGCTGGATCTTATAAGAATATCAGCCTTATTTTATTTTAATATCCTTATCTCTGCCTTTACACCTACCTATCCGTACACAATTTTCAGATTCAGCCCTTTCACAATTACCCTGTACCATCAGATATTCATCTGATTACGGAGTCCACCAGCAGGGAATTACAATGGTTCAACAGCCGTAATATTACCACAAACTTCAAACGTAAAGGAAGGGTGGAAAAGCATGAGGATCACCAGCAAATCATGGCTGCGAAGCTGAGAAAGGAAAGGGTTACCCGTATTGAAGGCAACTTCGGGACAGAAAAGCAGCATTATAGCCTTAACAACATCAAAGCCAAGATCGAAAAAAATGAAATACTGTGGATCTTCTTTGGGGTTCACACGGCCAATACTGTAAAGATCGCCAAGCGCATGGCTCAGGAAAAGTTATCACAACCAGTCGCATTTTTAGAAATCTAGTCTATTTTGTGAATATCCCTAATTAACTTTTATAGTAAATTCATATTACCTTTTCTAATTTGATTACTTCTCCATCATTTACCTTATTCCATTCCTGGGATTTCCCCATTTGTGAATACATTACATATCAAATAAATGCACAGCACCTTATAAAAAATTTTCTCGTGTGTTGTAATCAATTATTCCAATACCACTAATCTTCAAACACCATTTCCTTACCAGTAAGCCTTATCCTGCCTGTAAGAACATCCGTAAACTGAGGATCAAGATAACCTTCGAATCCGGGTTGTTTTCCTCCCACAGAAATAGTGAACCAGCCCGGTTCAATTACTCTCTTATTCTTATTATTAATAATCGAAAATTGTCTTGGAGTAAGGATAAATTCAACAACTTTGCTTTCTCCGGGTTTCAGGTTTATCCTTTCAAATCCTTCAAGCTGACGGATAGGACGTGGTGTGGTGGCTTTTTCATCGGTCAGATAGAGCTGAACAACCTCTTCTCCTACATATTTACCTGTATTTGTTACTGTTACCTTTATATTGACCGGAGATCCCGATTCTGTTTTTTGTGGCATAATGAGATCTCTATAGCTGAATGTTGTATAGCTAAGACCATATCCGAACGGATATAAGGGTTCCTGCTCAAAGAACCTGTAAGTTTTACCTGTCATATCATAGTTTTCAAATGGAGGCAGCTGATCAATTGATTTGTAGTATGTTACAGGGAGTCTTCCTGCAGGATTATAATCTCCGAAAAGTATATCGGCAACGGCATTGCCTCCCTGCTGTCCGCCATAACCTGCCAGTAACACGGCTGCTGCCTTCTCCTGGGCATTAATAACTGACAATGCTCCCCCGTTAGCAAGGACAACAACAACAGGTTTGCCTGTCGCAATCATATCATTCAGTAACTGTTCCTGAACTGCCGGAAGGTTTAAGTTTGTACGGTCACCTCCAAGGAATCCTTCTATCTTAATGCCCATCTCCTCTCCTTCCAGTCTCTGGGATAGTCCCAAAACCAGGATTACTACATCTGCCTTTTCTGCAATCATAACAGCCTCTTCTTTAAGATTAGTCCTTGGAGGTGCCCATAATAGTTCCATGTCAGCATCACCGGCAAAGTTCTTATACAGGACTTCAATTTTATATTTTTCCCCTGCCTCAAGATCCACACTATACTCCTTATGGAAGGCATGATGTTCACTTCTGTGAGTAAGTATCTTTTTACCTTCAAAGAATACCTCATAAAAAGATGATCCCCAGCTGCCAAGTGCATAAGTACCTGTTTCAGGGGCAACCAGGTAAGTTGTCCACCTGACACCAAAATCATCATCAGGCATATCCTGATGAGGGGAAAAGTGCTCCCAGTAAAAATTTATCTGGTCATCTACCCTGGTAAATAACGGTTCACCTTCCATATCCCTGTTGTCAAAATACTCGCCCAGGGCACCCTGTCTTCCATCAGGTGCCAGAAGATAACGTGAAGGTATAACAGCAAGATTATGAACGCCTTCCGCAAGATCACTGCCTTCAGCATAAAGAATTTTTGTCTCAGGCCGTAACTTGTTTCTTATTCCCTGTAATACTGTTACGGGATTTACCGGTATCCCGTTGTAATTTCCTATAAGCGATTCAAAGTTGTCTGCATTCGGCCCGATAACTGCAATTGTTCCTATATTCTTATCAAGAGGTAGGATATTGTCATTATTCTTGAGGAGGACAATTGATTTTTGTGCTGCAAGCCTTGCCAGGGAATTATTATAGTCAGAACAATTTACGAAAAAAGGTATCTGGGCATAAGGCACCATATAGTCTGGATGAA
>CAZTXH010000040.1:0-10910 GCA_964617415.1 uncultured Rikenellaceae bacterium
GTGCTAATCCTACGTGTATTGAAGGTTGTCCTGTTGGTATCAATATTCCTAAATTCATAAAGCAAATTGAAGCCGGCGATTTTAACGGAGCTGCAGCAACACTTAAAGAAACAAATTCACTTCCGGCAGTTTGTGGCAGGGTTTGCCCTCAGGAGAAACAATGCGAAGCCACTTGCTTTTATTCAATTTCACTTAAAAAAGATCCTATAGCTATCGGACATCTTGAGCGGTTTGCTGCAGATTATGAAAGAAACAGTGGAAATGTGTCTGTCCCAGTAGTGGGTAAATCAAACAGAATAAAGATTGCAATAATCGGATCCGGGCCTGCCGGGCTTGCTTGTGCAGGCGATATGGCAAAATTAGGATACCATGTGACTGTTTTTGAAGCACTACATGAGCTGGGAGGTGTATTGAAATATGGGATTCCTGAATTTCGATTGCCAAATAAAATTGTTGATATGGAAATCGATATATTGAAAAAAATGGGTGTGAATTTTAAGAAGAATTTTATTATAGGAAAAACGCTTACATTTGATAATCTGAGAGAGCAGGGTTTTAAAGCATTTTTTGTTGGAAGTGGTGCAGGAAATCCAACATTTATGAATATTCCTGGAGAAAATTATAATAACATATTTTCATCTAATGAATATCTTACTAGGGTAAACCTGATGAATGCTGCAGACAAAGAGCATGATACGCCAGTTATAAGCGGGAAAAATGTTGCAGTGATTGGAGGAGGAAATACAGCTATGGATTCAGTAAGGACTGCAAAAAGGCTTGGAGCAGACAGATCCATAATAATCTACAGAAGATCAATAGAAGAAATGCCAGCCAGAGTTGAAGAGGTAAAACATGCTCTTGAAGAAGAAATCGAATTCATGAATCTGCATAATCCGGTTGAATATTTTGCCGATGAAAAAGGCAGGGTAAACAAAATAAGGATACAGAAAATGAAATTGGGAGAGCCCGATTCTTCAGGTCGTCGCAGACCAATTCCAATAGAGAATTCGGAATTTAATATTGAAATTGACACTGTGATTCTGGGTATCGGAGTATCTCCAAATCCACTTATTCCAGGTGTAATGCCTGATTTGAAAATCTCTAAATGGGGGACCATTGAAGTAAATCCCGAAACGATGCAATCCTCGGTAGAAGATATATTTGCAGGGGGTGATATCGTAAGAGGCGGGGCAACTGTTATACTTGCATTGGGCGATGGAAGACTGGCAGCAAAAGGTATGCATAAATATATTTCAGAGAAAGTTAAAGTAAATTAATTTATATTATATTCAAAAAATTTAAGACTATGGCGGATCTAACTACAAAATATATGGGCTTGACACTAAAAAATCCGTTAATAATAGCTAGTTCAGGTTTAACAGATTCGTTTGGTAAAATAGCTGAACTGGAAAGGAATGGAGCAGGAGCAGTTGTACTGAAATCTCTTTTCGAAGAACAGATTATTCTTGAGGCTGACCAGAATCTTAAGGATGCCAGGGATAATAGACTAATATATACCGAATACTCTGAAACATTCGACTATATTGATGTTCATGTTAGTGAAAGGGAACTTGGCAAATATTTGGATATCATCAAACAAGTAAAAAAAGATCTTATGATACCTTTAATCGCAAGTGTAAACTGTATTTCAAATATCGGATGGACTGGATTTGCCAAACAAATAGAAAAAGCCGGGGCCGATGCTCTGGAGCTTAATATCTTTATTACACCTTTCGGTTTCGATAATAATTGTGAAGACACAGAAAAAAAATACTATAAAATATTGAGAAAGGTAAAACAGGAAATTAGTATTCCTATAGCTGTAAAGATTAGTCCATTCTTTACTAATCTGGGAAAGGTGATAATGAATTTTGAAGCAGAAGGAGCAAATGGAGTTGTACTTTTCAATCGTTTCACAAAACCTGATATTGATATTGATAATATTAATGTCACTGTCGCTGAAATATTTAGTAATCCATCTGAAATGAATAACTCTTTGCGATGGATTGCTATCCTTGCCAATAGATTGAAAATCGACATTGCTGCCACATCCGGAATTCATGATGGGAAAGCGATGATAAAGCAAATTCTTGCAGGTGCGAGAGTTGTACAGGTGGCTTCAGCGTTATATAAAAATGGTGTCAGCTATATCACCGAAATGTTGAAATACCTGGAAAACTGGATGGATAAAAAGGGATTTAATTATATTGATCAGTTCAGAGGCAAGTTAAGTCAGGAAAAATATTTTCGGCCGGATATCTACGAAAGACTACAGTTCATGAAATATTTTGGTGAAATAAAATAAAAACACAAATCCTGGTACAGAAAATAAGGTATTTTGAAATTTACTTACTTACCTGATTAGTTTATTTAGTTTATGTTATTACTGTTATGTAAGAAAAAAATGATTATTTTTAATAGAAGTACCTGATCTGAGACAATCTTTACTTTATCAGCAGTAAAAGCCCTTTCTCCTGCCAACCACTCGACTATTATCTCAACGCCCTGATTCTACAATACAGTAACTTAATCAGGAAGCATTGCATTCCTATTCTCAATTCCGTATTGTTTCAGAATGTCAATTATCATATATAAAGGTTAAATGTTCAATGTTCAAGGTCACAACCGAAAAAGCTTTCCAGCCAGAAATTATGTGCTTCATTTCTACTATGTATAGCCTTAGCACCTCCCCACCCATGACGACCATTAGGATATAACATAAACTGGAATGTTTTCCCTTCATCCTGAAGCTTTGATATGAGACGAATTGTATTCTGCATATGAACGTTATCGTCTATGTCACCATGTGTCATATAAAGTTTACCTTTATAATTCTTCACCCATGTAAGTGCAGAACCATCTTTGTAACCTTCGGGATTATCCTGAGGAGTATCCATATATCGTTCAGTATAAATATTATCATAGAGCCTGTAATCAGTAACTGAAGAACCGGCAAAACCATGTGTCCAGTAATCAGCTCCTTTTGTCAAGGCAAGACATGTTATATATCCTCCATAAGAGCTTCCCGTAATTCCCATCCTTGTTCTATCGACAAAAGGCTTTTCAAGAAGCCATTTTACAGCATCTGCATAATCGAGTATTTCCCATTTTCCGAGAGACCGATACATATAATCAAGACCCTTCTTACCGAACTGTCCCGAACCCCGATGGTCAACAGTAAATGTTATTATACCATTCTGAGAGTACCACGAGGGATTATTCCCCTGCCACCTGTTATATACATTCTTTGAATCGGGGCCACCATATATGGTAAAAATAACGGGGTATTTCTTTGACGGATCAAAGTCTAACGGGTATGTTATTATAGCAGGCATATTAAATAAACCGTCAGATGTCATAATTTCTACCATTTCAGCTTTAGAATGTTCAGTTGGATTATATTCAGGATGATCGAATTTATGAATCTCCTTTAATAGCTTTCCTTTCTTATTATATCCTGTTATTGAACCCGGATCTGTAATGCTGTTCCATGTGTCAATATAATAACTTCCTTCAGGAGAAATACTTACACGATGGATTCCTTCACCTTTTGTCATTTGTAAAAGATTTTTACCATCAAGGCCTACTCTATATGCATGATTGTCAGTCGATTCTTCACCTGTTGCAGTAAAATATACAATCCCTCGATCTTCATCTACCCTGCTTATTGAGTTCACCCTGAAATCAAAATCTGTAAGCTGAGCTTTCAGGTTACCATCCCAATCATAATAATAGAGATTCTCCCAATCGTTTTTAAAACTTCTTATAATAAAACCGGTTCCATTTTTCAGCACATATATATCATTACGGAATTCCACCCATGTTTTCCGTTTTTCATTATAAATCTTTGTATAGTCACCTTTTGCGGGCTCTGCAAGTATGATGGTCAAATCATTCTGATCGCGGTTCACTATTTGTATAGCCAGCTTCTTACAGTCGGGTGTCCAAAATGGCCATGCAATATATTGATCTACAGAGTAATCTGTTTTGACCCAGGTTGTTTTGGCTGTTGAGATATCGGCGATTCCCATTTTAACTTTTGGGTTTGGATCACCTGCTTTCGGATAAGGCACCTGCTCAAGCTTTCCATGTATCCCATCAGGTTCATCAAGCCTGTTGAGAGTAAATACCGGGACATCACTTTCATCTGTTCTCAGATATGCAATCTTTGAACCATCAGGAGACCACCAGAAAGCCGCATAGCGACTTGACCTTCCAAGTATCTCCTCCATATAGACCCATGAGGAATAACCGTTATAAATCCTATCAGATGCATCTGTGGTCAACCTTATCTCCCTGTCTTTTTCCAGATTATAAACATAAAGGTCCTTTGCCCTTGTATAGGCGATCTTTGACCCATCAGGAGAAAAGCGAACATTTACTTCATCAAGAGTGTCATTAGTGATCCTCCTGGGTGCTTTATCACCCTTTTTAAAATAGTAAAGGTCTTTTTCCTTTATCAATATCACACTGTTCACATCAGGACTTATAATATCGGTCATCTCCATCTCAACACCAGATGGCAGAAAATCTTCCACAATCTCACGATCCGATAAGGATGGTGGTACAATCTTACTTTTACCTGTTTTTATGTTAACATTTTGAATTACAGGATTCCTGTCAGCATCAAATGTACGTATCAGGTAATGTGTGTCATCAGTCCAACCAAGAACGGCAACCTGGTTTGGATTTCGCATAGGCCTCTGTGCAAATGTCTGATTGCCTGTAAATAATAAACAGACCAATAAGATCTTTATTAAATTGATTTTACTCATGGAGGTGAATTTTAAATTTATCACTACTATTTAAAATGAACCGTAAAAATAAGAAATAGAACGAGTTTAAAAAACTGATAAGTGTTTTTAAACATATTATATCTTTACATTATATTGTTATTGTATTACTGAACCCATTTATGATGAAAAGAGTATTCATTTATTTTATTATCCTGTTCGTTGCTGCTTCCTGTACATCCAGGAATGCTGATTTCAATAATGCTCTGAAAAGTATTAATACCGATGATCTTGAAGAGTGTGTCTCCATAGTTGGAGGTGATGGTTTTATGGGAAGGGCATTATTTACGGAGGGTGAAAAACTCACCATAAATTATCTTGCTGAACAACTTGGACTCATTGGTTTTGAACCTGCATTTAACGGAAGTTATTTTCAGTATGTGCCATTAGCTGAAATAAGTTCATCAATTAACCAAATAACAATTACAAAGTCATCAAGAAAGGTATTGAACTTCGATGTACCTGATGAGGTTACAGTCATCTCACCACAGTTAAAGGAGGTTGTTGAAATCGGTAACTCTGAAATAGTATTTGCAGGTTTCGGAATTATAGCTCCTGAATACGGATGGGATGATTATGCAGATCTTGATGTAAAAGGGAAAACTGTTGTGGTAATGGTTAATGATCCGGGATTATACACAGGCGACACATTACTTTTTAAAGGAAGAGAGATGACTTATTACGGGAGATGGACCTATAAATATGAAGAGGCTGCCCGGCAGGGTGCTAGCGGAATAATGATAATCCATGAAACAGAAGGTGCTGGTTACGGATACAATATTCCACGCAAGAGCTCAATAACACCCAATTTTTACCTTCAGGCAGCCGATTCAAACAGATCGCTCTGTCAATATACCGGATGGTTTTCGGCTGCTGCTGCTGATGCTCTTTTCAATTATTGTGGATATAATGTAAGTGAATTGAGAAAAGATGCCTGTAAAAGAGAATTTACAGGATTCCCATTAGATCTTAATGTTTCAATGACTATACATAACAGTATTAGGTACAATAAATCACCAAATGTTGCCGGTATATTTAAAGGATCGGAAAATCCTGATGAGTGTATTATCTATACAGCTCACTGGGATCATTTTGGCATTGGTGAAAAAGAATACGGTGATTCTATTTATAACGGGGCTGTTGACAACGGATCATCAATAGCATGGGAACTCTCTATTGGTAAAGCATTTTCAACTCTTAAGAAAAAACCATTGAGAAGCATAATTCTGCTCTTCCCTACAGCTGAAGAACAAGGACTTCTAGGATCGGCTTTTTATGCTGAAAACCCTGTAATACCAATGGAAAAGACAGTTGCATGTATTAACAACGATGCTATTCTACCAATTGGTCGTATGAAAGACGTAACTATAATAGGTTATGGACAATCTGATCTCGACAGCCTTACGGCAATTGCTGCTGCAATGCAGGACCGATATATAACACCGGATCCTGATGTACATAAGGGAATGTATTTCAGATCCGATCATTTCAGCTTTGCAGCCAAAGGAGTACCTTCATTATATGCCAAAGGAAGCACTGAAAGCCGTGAACACGGCAAAGAATGGGCAGCAGCTCAGGTAAAGGATTATATTGAAAACCGCTATCACAGACCCGCTGATAATTATGATCCTGAAACCTGGAATTTCGTTGGTATTGCTGAAGATGCAGCACTCGGTTTTACTATAGGTTACGAACTTGCAAATTCCGGGTTCTTTCCTGAATGGAAATCCGGTTCCGAGTTTAAACAACTTAGAGAAGGTAAGTAGGTGCTGGGTGCTGGGTCCTAGGTGCTGGGTGCTAGATTACTGGGTACGGCCCGATTATTGATCATATATTTTCATATAATTAGATTATTGTCCAAAAGAATTGTATTTTTTGGTTCAGGAGTGTTGAATGGATATTAAAAAAAAGATAGATCAGCACAAGGAGCTTTGTTCTTTAATAAAAGAAAAAAGAATAAAGCAAAGCCTTGATATACTTGCAGATATGATTACTGGTGTTACTGCCGGCGATCTTCGGGATGAGTATAATAATATGGTTATGACCTACAGGAATATACTCACATATACTATTGAAGGTATTAAAGATCCGGAACGTAACAAGGTATATTTTAAGCTTATTCAGTCGATTCTTGAGCTTTCTGACAAGGTAAGACAGGACATATTGTCACATTTTTCAGGTTGGCACACCTACTGGATAAAGCAACAGACAGAAAAAGAACAGATACTGAGTGGTAAAACCATTGTTGAAAAAGTTGATGATCTGATGTTCAAATCTGAACTGGATGAATGGCTGAAACTGAGTAATGAGATCAATCCCGACCCGGAATCTGAGATGTCAATAAAACACAAACAGCTTATCAAGAACATATTCAATCATCTATGGCTCAAAGATTATTATGGAGAAGCAGAAGTGAGTCTCATCAAAATCATCCTCAATTCGGGTAAATTCAGATGGTATGAATCAAGTATATTCACCACTGCCATAACATTAAGTGCCTTAAGGATATGGCAATCGGAAAAATTATTTCATCTGATGGATATTTATGATTCGGGGCAAGAGCAGCTCATGGAGAGAGCATTATCAGGACTCATATTAAACCTGCATTACCATAATGGAAGGGTTCTCCTCTACCCTGATATAGTCGGAAGAATAAAGAAAATGGCAAAAGTATCAGGATTCCGTGAGCATTGCAGAATAATTGTTTTGCAGACTATAAGGTCGAGGGAGACAGAGAAGCTGAGCAAAAAGCTTCATGATGAGATTCTCCCACAGGTTGCAAAGCTTAAGCCAAGGATTGAAGAGAAGCTTGACCTTGATAGTATTCTTCCTAAAGATAAAGAAGAGGAAAAAAATCCTGACTGGTCAACCGTTTTCAATGACTCTGAGGAGATATTTAAAACCATGGAGGAGCTGACAAAGCTGCAGATGGAAGGAGCTGATGTTTATATGTCAGCCTTTGCCAACCTTAAGAATTTCGATTTTTTCAAGGATTTCCAGAATTGGTTCGTACCTTTTTACCCTGACCATGAAGTACTTAATGAAGTATTCAAGGACGAGGTACTTGGACCGGGAACAAATGAACTGGCTGAAGCAATGTACCAGACTCCTTTTATTTGTAATTCGGACAAATATTCCCTTATCCTGAACCTCAAGTATTTACCTGCCTCACAGAAGTCCATGATGCTTAAAGTATTCCGGATGGAGCTTGACGGACTACAACAATTAATTGAAAATGAATCTATTACAGACCCAGGCAAGAAATTCAGGACCAATATAACTCAGTATCTCCAGGATATTTACAGATTCTTTAAGCTTTCCCCCTACCGACAGGAATTTGAGGATATATTCACAGGCAGGCTTGATATTTATAATTCAGAATTCTTCAGGCTTACTTGTAATGCACCGGAAGCAGAGGCAGGGCTTGCTGATTATTTCTTCAATAAGGATTTTTATGATGACGCCCTTTCATTATTCCTTAAGCGTGTGAAAGAAAAGCCTGATGATGCTGAGCTATATGAAAAGATCGGTTTCTGTTACCAGCAAAACTTAGATTATGAAGAGGCTCTGAAATACTACAGAATGGCCGAGCTGATCGACAGGAAAGCATGGACACTGAAGAAGATCGGATTATGCCTTCGCAGGCTCCTAAAGAACGAGGAGGCCCTGGAATATTATATACAGGCTGGAGAAATGGAACCCGGAAATATCCATACTACAATCATGATAGCCCATTGTTATCTCGATCTGAAAGAGTATGAAAAAGCATTGAAATATTACTTCAAGATAGAATATAATGATCCGGGTAATCTAAAGATATTGAGACCAATAGCATATTGCTACTTTGCCCTGGGTAAATTTGATGATTCGGAGAAATATTACGAACGATTATCGGCCGGGAAGCTTAATGCCCATGATCTTGTCAATATGGGTCACCTGGCTTTGTGCCGTGATAATAAAAAAGAAGCAATTGATCTTTACCGTCAGAGTATAGTAAGTGGTGAATTATCAAAAAAGCAGTTCCTGGAAATCTATACCGAAGACAGGAATCTGCTTATATCGCTGGGTGTAAATCCTGATGATCTACCTATACTACTTGATTACCTTTTATTTATCATCGAATGATTCAACCGTATCCTGAGGTGGAGGCGGTGGTGGTGGCCCAGTATGTGGTCCCGGCCTTCTGTCAAATGAAGAATCTCTTCTGTGTCTTCTGCTTTGCCGAATCATTTCCTCACGCCGTTCATCCATCTCCTTAATCCTTGCAAGCTGTTCTTTTGTAAGTTTTGAATCCAGCTCTTTCCTCATCGCCTTATTATTTGAGTCAAATTCCTTCCTGAAATCAGCTATAAGGTCACTGTTCAGCTTAGCATATTTATCAAGAATCTCCTTTATTTCTTCTTTCTGTTTATCATCAGGTTGGATCGTCTTAAAGAATCCTTCCATAAATCTGTCCTCCGAATAATAAAATCTGACAGGTTTAAGTCTATGTATCCTCACCTGTGCCGAGGTCAGCCAACCGAGAATAAATCCTATTAGCAGGGTTAAAACAACTAGTAATACAGGTTTTGCTTTCATGATCTTCTTATATCTTAGTTTCCGGTCAAAAGGCATACAATTGTTTCATCGTAAGAATCACCAAGGCCCAGGAAGGAATTGAACGAAAATGAATCCTGTGCAATAAAGATCGATAACATTAAGATTATTATCGCTGCAATACCTGTAATGGCGATTCGGTAAAATACCAGGTTCAGGTTCCTTCTGAATTCTGTAGCATTGTTTAATACCAGGGATACTGAAGACAACCTATCTGTAATTTTTTCTGTAAATCCATCCTTAAAGTCATAGGAAATACCTTCGATCTTGAGTTTTTCGGCTATTTTTCCTGTATCTGTTCCGGGATCCAGAGCCTGGTTAATAAGCTTCTTTAATTCGGAAGTTTTCATAATACTTTTAATTTTTTCTTTAATTGCTCCTGTGCTCTTGACAATCTTGAGAGCACAGTACCAAGGGGAAGCTTCAGAATTTCAGCTGTCTCCTTTGTTGAATATCCCTGTAAAAGCCTCATTGTCAATACTATTCTAAATTTAGGATCCAGACTTGCTAATGCTTTGTTCACTATTTCCTTTGCTTCCACTTTTTCTTCATTACCTGCATCTGCAATTTCAACTTCACTCATTTCTTCATTCCCCTTATGAGAAAACATTGAAAAGAAACGTTTTCTTCTTTTAATCTCATTCAGAGTAAGGTTAACCGCTATTCGCTGAATATATGTCGATAATTTTGCATCACCTCTGTAACTACTTAATGAATTATAGAGATTAATAAATACTTCCTGTCCAATGTCTTCTGCATAAACTGTATCTCCGAGCATCCCTTTTACTATGCGGGCAACAATTTTCCGGTATCGTTCAACTATCTCTCCAAATGCCAGTTTGTCACCATCCAGTGAAGCCTTAACCAATTCATCATCATTAGCCTGCTTGTAGGATACTCTCATTATTATCTGTTATATAGACAATGATTATGATTTAAATATTCCCTTTTGTTAATTTTTATTAACATAAGTAATATTTACCATTCAAATACAGGTTCGTATTCACTTATCAGATTTATTTCATAATCATTTGTATATCTGATAAGATAAAGAGATTGGTTTTCGAATCCGTCGTTTCTTGTTTTTCTGCGGAAGTCAAACCTGGTTTGCAAAAGGTCAGGATTATGTATCTCAGGATGTGAAATAAATCTTCTTCCATGTAACGCAATTCCACTGATAAAGAAATATGCAATATCATAACCCTGCCATGCATAACTTAACTCTGCAGGTTCGGTGTAGAATTTCTTTCTGAAGTCGGAAATAAAATCTTTGACGTCTTGTTTGGAATAATCGATCCAGTATGGAGAATACATAAGAATATTAAGTTCGAACAAGTATTTAGGATCAAGGTTATCAATTCCCCGCATTACCGGATACCCGAACACCTTTATTTCATAGTTTTTTGAAAGAGTATGAATATCCATCAATGATTCACTTATTACAGAAGCATCCTCAGAAGCAATGATAATAACGTTTCCATAATCCTCTGAAAGGGCCTGTGATAATCTGTTGATAGAATA
>CAZTXH010000041.1:0-253 GCA_964617415.1 uncultured Rikenellaceae bacterium
GGATTATCCGTTCAGAGCAGGATGGCCTTATCATTGGCAACTCTGGAGAATAAAGAGAATGAGCCAAAAGCAGATCAGATCAATGATAGATAAACTGAACGAACTTATTTCTTCAATAAATCTTTCATTCTCAACAAGCTATGATGAAATAAAAGAAAGGTTTGCTGAGGAGATGGTTCGGGAACGCCACCTTGCAAAAGCAGTCCGTCATCTTGCTATTGAAAACTACAGTACAGAAGAGGATCAGCAAAGG
>CAZTXH010000041.1:263-5805 GCA_964617415.1 uncultured Rikenellaceae bacterium
TCTCTGTATGGTGGCAGAAAATCAAAGGCAGGTATGAACAATATGGCAGCACTGGAGAATGAAATAAGATCCAATCTGTTAAAGGCTGGTATGCCGGCATATGTTGAAGAACACAAAAGTTCATTTCCGGAGCTGGATAAAATAATACGGCTGATAGTCAATGCCGGAGGAATCCCATGTTACCCCGTACTACTTGATGATCCATCGGGAAATTTTACCGAATTTGAAAATGATCCTGAAAAACTCTATTCTTCTCTTACCAATTTGGGAATAAGATGTATTGAGTTGATCCCAGGACGAAATAACCTGTCTGTTCTGAACGATTTTGTTGAGTTTTTTAATAAAAAAGAGTTTATAATTATTTTCGGGACAGAGCATAATACTCCTGAAATGATACCCTTAACTGTTACATCAAGAGGTTCTGTACCTCTTCATGACTCTCTCAAACGAATAGCATGGGAAGGTATCTGTGTAATTGCAGCCCATCAGTACCTGAGAGCACAAAAACGCCAGGGCTATATTCTCTCTGATCGTACACATAGCTGTACCCAGAGGAAAGAACTTGTTAAACTCGGACAAATTATAATAGAATACTACCTGAACAGAAACAAAGAATCAAAATAATATCCTGATGAAAGAGGAAATTAAAGAGCTTATTGAGATATCCAGATTTTATGGTAATGACAAAAGTTATGTTATTGCAGGGGGAGGAAATACATCGTTCAAAGATGAAAAGACATTATGGATAAAGGCCAGTGGAGAACATTTATCAGAACTGACCGAAGACAACCTGGTTGCACTGAACAGGGAAAAACTGCGTATGATCTCTTCAAAAAAATATTCTGATGATCCGGTAATAAGGGAATCCCAGATAAAAGATGATCTCAATAATAGTATTATTGATACATCAAAAAAGAAACGTCCCTCTGTAGAAACCTCTCTTCACGAAATGATCCGGTATAAGTTCATTGTTCACCTTCATCCCACACTTATTAATGGAGTACTTTGCAGCCGGAATGCTAAAAGCTTCATACAAGAGAATTTTGGAGACAAGACAATTTTTGTCCCATATACTGATCCTGGTTACACTTTATTTAAAAGAATTGAAAAAGATATTGCTCTTTACCGGGAAACAAATCAGAGCGACCCTAAAATTATTTTTCTCGAAAATCACGGCGCTTTTGTCAGTGCCGATTCAACATCAGAGATAAGTAACATATACCGGAAAATCAATACAACTGTTAAGAAACACCTTAAATTACTTCCTGAAACAGAAGAACTTCCGTACAATTCCTTGCTCCACAAAGTTCTCCCTGCCATGAGGATGCTCCTTTCTGAAGAAAAAACAAAAGTAATAAGATACAGGCATAACTCTCTTATTGCAAGGTATTATTCTGATCAGCAGGAATTTCACAAGATCTCATTGCCCCTGATCCCCGATATAATAGTATATTGCAGAACACATTTTATTTATATCGAGCAATCAGCAACTGCTGAAAAGATACTTGATTCATTCAGGATCCAGCTACCGCGATTTGTGGATGAGTATGGGTATCTGCCCAGTATTGTGGTAATCAAAGATATGGGTCTGTTAGCAATCGACGTAACTACAGAAGGAGCAGAAACTGTTCTCGATATATATGAGGAACTGATTAAAGTCAGTCACTATGCCCTGCAATCAGGAGGGATCAAATTACTAACACCTGAACAGGTGAATTTTATCGATAAATGGGAAGTTGAAAATTACAGGAGAAAGAGAGCAAAGGCTGATGATCAAAAATTCAAACTGGCGAATAAGATAGCAATTATTACCGGAGGAGCACAGGGATTCGGTGCAGGAATAGCAGAATCATTATACAAACTTGGACTAAATGTCATTATTGCCGATATCAATGATAAAGCCGGGATTGATCACACTAAAAAACTTAATGCTATGGAAGGGCGAAGCAAAGCAATTTTTGTAAAAACCGATGTGTCTGATCCGGCATCCGTTAAGGAACTATTATTAAGAACCGTAAATGAATTTGGAGGGCTCGACATCATGATCAGTAATGCAGGAATATTAACAGCAGGAGGACTTGATGAGATGGAGCCGGAAGTATTTGCGAAGGTAACAGATATCGATTATAATGGGTATTATTATTGTGCGAAATATGCAGCTGAGGTAATGAAACTGCAAAACATGGAGAGACCTGATTATTATACTGATATTATACAAATTAACTCAAAATCAGGGCTCAGGGGGAGTAATCGTAACTTTGCCTATTCCGGTGCTAAATTCGGAGGTATAGGTCTGACACAATCTTTTGCCATGGAACTTGCACCATTCAGGATTAAGGTCAACTCGATATGTCCGGGTAATTTTTATGAAGGATCATTATGGTCCGATCCACAAAACGGATTATTTGTTCAGTATCTTAAAACAGGCAAGGTCCCGGGTGCTAAAACCATTGAGGATGTAAGACAATATTATGAGGATCAGGTACCTATGAAACGAGGTTGCAGACTGAAGGATGTCGTGAAAGCTCTTCTTTACCTGGTTGATCAGGAATATGAAACAGGTCAGGCTCTGCCTGTCACAGGTGGTCAGGTTATGTTGGGATGACCCCCCATCCCCTCCCGATCTGCGATCGGGACAGGCTCTAAAGGGGGGCTAATACTCTTCATTAATAGTAAGATTTTGTAGTTAAAGAATTTACATGAGAACTAAGGCAGTAAGAATATACGGTAAAAGAGATTTACGGCTGGAAGAGTTTGAACTGCCGGAAATGAAGGATGACGAGATCCTTGCACAGGTTTTGTCCGACAGTATATGCATGTCATCATACAAAGCTTCATTACAGGGTGCTGACCACAAGCGCATCCCTGATGATATTGCTCAAAATCCCACAATCATTGGCCACGAGTTTGCAGGGATAATACTCAAAGTAGGAAAGAAATGGCAGCATATTTATCATAAGGGGGAAAAGTTTTCAATCCAGCCTGCGATGGCACATATGGGAACCCTTGATGCACCGGGTTATTCGTATCGTTACATCGGAGGTAATGCCACCCATATAATCATTCCGAATATTGTTATGGAAGCCGGATGTCTTCTACCATATCATGGAGAAGGCTTTTTCCCGGCATCTCTTGCGGAACCTGTGTCATGTATTATCGGAGCCTTTAATGCCAGTTACCATATTCCACCCGGTACTTATAATCATGAAATGGGAATAAGGGAAGGTGGGAAACTTGCTATTCTGGCGGGTGTAGGACCCATGGGACTTGGTGCTATTGACTATGCACTTAACCAGGATCGTAAACCTTCAATTATCGTAGTAACCGATATAGATGAAAGCCGCCTTTCAAGAGCTGCCTGCCTCTATACACCCGAACAGGCTGAAAAAGGTGGCATTAAATTACATTTTATCAATACAGATAAGATAACAGATCCTGTTAAGTATCTTCGTGAGGTTACAGGAGGTACCGGTTATGATGATGTATTTGTATTTGCTCCCGTAAAACAGGTTGTGGAACAGGGTGATGCTATCCTTGCCATTGATGGATGTCTTAATTTCTTTGCCGGACCAACAGACCCGGACTTCAGGGCAGAATTCAATTTCTATAATGCACATTATGCTTTTACACATATTGTCAGCACATCAGGCGGGAATACCGATGATATGCGTGAATCACTGAAACTTATAGCCGAAGGCAGGATAAATCCGGCAGTGATGATAACTCATATCGGTGGATTGGATGCTGTTGCTGAAACAACCCTGAATCTCCCAAAAATTCCCGGTGGAAAGAAACTGATCTATACTAATATATCGATGCCACTTGTCTCACTTTATAAATTAAAAGAAATGGGTATGAATAACAAATTTTATGCAGAGTTGCATGATATTGTTTCGGATAACGATTATATATGGTCAGTTGAAGCCGAGAAATACCTGCTCGCCAACGCAAAAGCTATATAATCCCCTTATTCGCAAATTCATATGAGATATAGTTATCATAACTCATACACACATCGCTGGCATAGTCAACACCTGTGGAAATGATTCGCGACCACTCCTCCTCTCCCATCTTATTGAGTTGGTCTGTAGAAATATTGTTTCTGTAGATTGCTGCTATCATACCTGCATTGAAATTATCTCCAGCGCCAATTGTACTCACTGGTTTTAATTTTCTAACGGGAAATCTCCCGGAAAAAAAGGATGTCCTCACATATACTGCCTCAGCACTGGCAGTATATACGAGGCAATTACAATACTTACTGACCATATTCCATGCTTCATCCGGGGTATCTGCATTAAAGATATTTTTAAAATCCTCATCCGAACCTCTTATGATACGTGCCATCTGCATGTTTTCAATTATCAAGGGTTTTAGTTCTTCAAGCTCTGATGCATGTGCCAACCTGAAATTAGGATCATACATCACCATTGCTCCCTGTTTCCCTGCACTGCCTATAAAATCAGTAAATTTCTTCCTTATCTCTTCAGTTATGGCATAAATTGAACCACATAGTATTATATCATCTTTATTAATATGAGGGAATCCCATCTCGAGTCTTTTTAACGGGTAGTTTTTATAGAAGGTATAACTGGCATCATTATTTTGATTCAGCATAGCTATTGCCAGGGCTGTCTTGCCATCCTTATAATGGTCAACAAATTCTGTTCCCACTCCGTTATCGTGAAGGAAATCATCAATTATTTTTCCGATATCATCATCGGCATATTCACTTACAAGATAAACAGGCAATCCTATACGTCCCAATGACACAGTACTGTTCAGCATAGCTCCTCCGGGTTTTGCAGCCTGGGGTTGACTGTTTTTAAAGATTATATCAAGAAGTGTTTCGCCGATAGCATATATCTTTCTCATTGTGATTATTTTATTATGAACGAACCGTGAATTTACAAAATAAAAACCCAATGTATTAATTATATTTGTCAAAGTAAAAATTCACCATTATGAAAGCAATGATGCTTACTGGGATAAGGAAGATGAGGATGATAGATGTAACTGATCCTGAGATCAGTAATTCCGGTGATGTAAAGATAAGGATGTCTGTTGTCGGTATTTGCGGCTCGGATATTCATTATTATACAAGAGGAAATATAGGGTCACAGGTTGTAAGCTATCCTTTCACTGTAGGGCATGAAGGAGCCGGTATAGTAGAGGCAACAGGCTCTGATGTCACAAGGATTAAACCGGGAGATCCGGTTGCCATTGAACCTGCAATCTCATGCCATATATGTGACCAGTGCCTTGCCGGAAGAAAACATACCTGTCGTAATATCAGGTTTCTGGGGTGCCCCGGGCAGGCAGAAGGATGTCTGTCGGAATATATTGTCATGCCTGAAGAGAATTGTTACCCTTTGTCGCAGGGACTTACTCTTGATCATGGTTCTTTATCTGAACCTCTCTCAATAGGCCTATATTCTGTCAGGAAAGCTGATCAGATAGCCAACTCCACTATAGGAATACTGGGATTTGGCCCCATTGGCATGAGTGTTCTTCTTGCTGCCAAAGTCTATAGTGTACGTAA
>CAZTXH010000041.1:5815-10869 GCA_964617415.1 uncultured Rikenellaceae bacterium
ATGTATATGTTACAGATAAAATAGATACCCGTCTGGGAATTGCTGCCAGAGAAGGGGTTAAATATACTGGCAATCCACTCAATGAAAATATTGTTGATGCCATTCTGAAGAGTGAGCCTTATGGTCTTGATTATGTCTTTGAGTGTTGCGGTGATCAGGAAGCACTCGACCAGGCTGTAAAACTTCTCAAACCGGGAGGAAGCCTGATTGTGGTTGGTATTCCTGAATGTGAAAAATGGTCAGTTGGAGTTGATGATACACGCCGTAAGGAAATATCAATATTATTTGTAAGAAGAGAGGTCGATTGTGTAGGTCCCGTCCTCGAAATGATAAAAACAGGGATAATAGATACCCGGAATATGATAACACATCGTTTCCCTTTTTCAAAAATCCAGGAAGCTTTCGATCTTGTTGCAGGTTATGAAGATGGTGTTATGAAGGCAATGATCGATTTCTAATCAGGAATACTATTGTACCTCATAAGCGCTTCGATAAAATAGTAATCGGCGTAGGTTTGTGGAACATCCACTTCACTGTTTCCCGGTAGTGACCCAACACTATGTTTGAGGATAAAATTACCATTTTCGCCCAACCGGGCCATATAAGAAGGTGAAGCAAGACTTCTTAGCTGTATCTCTGCAACCTGCCTGTATTTTTCCCCTGATTCAGGATCAACCATTTTACTTAGTTCTATAAGTGCAGAAGCCATTATAGCACCTGCGGAAGCATCTCTCTGTGCATCAGGGATGCCTGGAGCATCATAATCCCAGTAAGGGATCATATCGCCGGGCATATTGGGATGACCTATAAGAAAATCGGCTATATGCACTGCATGATCCAGGTATCTTTGCAAACCTGTTTCTCTGTACATTACCACAAATCCATATAATCCCCAGCTCTGACCCCTCGACCAGACCGATTCATCAGATGCTCCCTGATGTGTTTGTTTAATTTCAACTTTTCCTGTTATGGTATCATATGACACTACATGATAAGAACTGTAGTCAGGGCGGTAATGATTATTAATTGTTGTATCTGAATGACTTACACATATATTGTAATAGCTCGAGTCGCCAGTAATATTGAATGCCCACATCAGTAATTCGAGGTTCATCATATTATCGACTATGACAGGGCATTGCCACTTGCTGTTGCTTCCCCATGATTGGATGCACCCCACCACAGGACGATAACGTGTTGCTAATGACTTTGCCCCGGTAAGCAATATCTCTTCATAACTCTCATCGCCGGTAACTCTTAAACCATTCCCGAAGCTGTTGTAAAGCATAAATCCAAGATCGTGAGTGCCGGTGTTATATTTCTCTTTTTCTATTCTGGAAGTCATCTCCATAGCAGCCTCTTTTATCGTTTCATCCTTTGCGTATTCATAAAGATACCAGAGACTTCCCGGGAAAAATCCGGCTGTCCACCAACCCGATCCTGCTGTTATCAGGCTGCCCGATGTATCTATCGTCCTTGGCAATAGATCATCTTTGTCTTTCATAATGTCAGCCATCTGACTGTACTGTTCTAGTGCAAAGGCAAGAGATTCATCAATGATCTTTTCCATAGGTTTCTGTTTTTTGCACGAAATACAAAATACCAAAAACAAAATAGCGGGAATTACTGTCAACTTTTTCATATATAATCTCTATTTAAATGTATTTTTTTAACGCATTACCCTTCCAGAGGTGTCGCCCTTAATAATTTGTTCGACCTCAGCAACAGTAACAAGATTAAAATCTCCATGTATTGTATGTTTCAGGCAAGAGGCTGCAGTTGCAAAGTTCAATGCCATCTGATCATCTTCAGCGTAAGTAAGGAGGCCGTAGATCAATCCTGCCATAAATGAATCACCCCCTCCTACTCTGTCAACAATATGTGTGATCTGGTAAACAGGAGCTTCATAAAATACCTTCCCGTCATAGAGTATTCCCGACCATGTATTATGATCAGCACTTACAGAACCCCGCAGTGTGATTATTATCTTCTTTGCCTGTGGAAACTTCTCTTTTAGCTTTTTGCATACTGATTCATAACCTTCACTTTTAATCTCTCCCCGGAATACGTTCACTCTTTCAGGTTTAATCCCAAAAACTTTTTCTGCATCCTCTTCGTTACCAAGAATAATATCACAATCATTTACCAGCTCCGGCATCACTTCAGGAGCACTTTTACCCCATTTCCAGAGGTTTTTCCTGTAGTTAATGTCACACGAAATCACCAGTCCCTTTTGTTTTGCTTTATTGATAGCATCACGACAAACAGTTGATGCTTCTTCTGATATTGCAGGTGTTATCCCTGTCCAGTGAAACCAATAAGCATTCTTGAAAATATTATCCCAATCCAACATACCCGGTTCAATAGTCGCAATTGAGGAAAAAGCCCTGTCATATATTACTTTACTGGGCCTTGATACTGAGCCAGTCTCCAGGAAATAAATACCCACTCTTTCACCACCCCTTATTATATGATTTGTTCCAACTCCATACTTTTTAAGCTCCATAATTACTGAATCACCTAAATCGTTTTCAGGCAAACGAGTAACAAATTCGGCATCCAGATTAAATTTAGCAAGTGAAACTGCCACATTGGCTTCGCCACCACCAAAGGACGCATTAAATGAGGAAACCTGAGAAATTCGTTGATGCCCGGGAGTAGCCAGACGAAGCATTATCTCTCCAAACGTTATAATCTTTCTGTCCATCATTTAAATATAATCAAATAAAATATAATGAATTTATAAAGTTAAAAATAAGGTATTAACAGTAATACTGATTCTGAAAAATGATTAATAATATAGTAGAATACATAATTCTTGCTTATCTTAGATCGAACAAGAATTTTATTACAAGAAAAGATCTAAAACAAACTATAAAGGCTCAGTATACAATATGTGAATCGGGGCCTTGACTAAAAATATTGATAGATGAATAAAATAATAGTAATCGGCAGTTCTAATACCGATATGGTTATAAAAACTGATAAGATCCCCGTACCGGGGGAAACTATTCTTGGAGGTGATTTCTTAATGAATCCGGGAGGTAAAGGGGCAAACCAAGCTGTAGCTGCATCACGACTTGGGAGTAAGGTAACCTTTATTGCTAAAATAGGTAATGATCTGTTTGGAAATCAGACAATGAAAATTTTAAAGAAAGAGGGTATTAATACCAGATATATAGTTAAGGATCCTGATGTGCCTTCCGGTATTGCTCTTATTACTGTAGATAAAGAGGGTGAAAACAGTATTGTTGTTGCTCCAGGATCAAATCATAATCTCCTGGTACAGGATATTGATAGTGATATACTGACTTCTGACAAGCATAATGTTATACTTCTTCAACTTGAGATTCCACTAATGACTGTTGAATTTGCAGCACTTACAGCAGCTGAAAATGGTATTAAAGTTATTCTTAATCCTGCACCGGCTCAAAAATTACATGATTACCTGTTCAGACATATATGGCTAATTACACCTGATGCGATAGAAGCTGAAATACTCACAGGTATTAAAATTAATAATACAACAACAGCAGAGGCTGCTGCAACGTCTCTTCAGAAAAGAGGAGTAAAAAATGTTATTATTACAATGGGTGCTGAAGGTGCTTACGTAAAAACTGAAGACTTTGCGGAAATGTTACCCGGAGTAAAAGTAAAAGCAATAGATACAACCGGTGCAGGTGATGTATTTAATGCTGCTCTGGCTGTAGCAACAGCAGAAGGAAAAGAATTAAGGGATGCTGTAATTTTTGCCAATAAGGCTGCAGCAATATGTGTGACACGTATGTGTGCTCAGGCCTCAGCACCATACAGAGACGAAATAAAAACTTAAAAAATAAACACAAAATCGATGAAATATTTTTTAGTTATTCTTTTCTCCTTTGTTATAATAACAGGATGTAATAACAAATCAAAAAATGATACTGGAACACAGGTCAGGATAGTCTTTGATACAGACCTTGGTCCTGATTATGACGATGTCGGCGCGCTGGCCTTTCTTCATGCCATGGCCGACAGCGGTAAGGCGGAAATACTTGCCACCATGTCATCAAACAAAAATGAACTGGTAGTACCATCTATCGATGTGATAAATACATATTTCAACAGACCTGATCTTCCTATTGGTGCTCTGAAAACAGATGGTGTGAATTCAGGTTCATCACAACACTGGGCTGATTCTATCGTGGCAAAATATCCTCACTCTGAATCGTCAACATCTGAAGCTGCAGATGCCACTACTATATACAGGAAGATACTCAATGAAAACTCCGATAATAGTGTTACCATTGTCACAGTTGGATTTCTGACAAACTTGAGTAATCTGCTGAAATCCAAACCTGATGATATCAGTCAGCTTTCCGGATATGAGCTTGTTAAAAAAAAGGTCAAAAGACTAATCTCAATGGCCGGACGTTTCCCCGAAGGCAAAGAGTTTAATGTGTTTATGGATTCAACAGCATCCTTATATGTATTTGAAAACTGGCCGGGTGAAATAATATTTACCGGATTTGAAATAGGCTGGGAAATAAGGACAGGCCTGCGGCTGATAAACACTCCTGAAACAAATAGCCCGGTAAAGGATGTATTCCGGATAAGTATTCCATTATCTGAGGAGGATAAATCCGGACGAATGAGCTGGGATGAGACTGCTGTACTAATTAGCATTTACGGAACAGAGGGCTTTTTTGATATAGTAAGAGGCAAAATCATTGTATACCCTGACGGAAGCAACTCATGGGAGGATGATCCGGAAGGAAACCATCTTCATGTTATCCAGAAAATGTCTGTTCCCGAAATGGCAACATTTATTGAAGACAGGATGATGCATATACCTGTTAATAAAAACCCCCATCCCGATAGCTATCGGGATCCCTAAAGGGGCCTAAAAAAAGTCTTATGAAAAATCATTTATCTGTTTTAGTCCTGATCTCCCTGTTTCTTATATCCATTTCCTGTCAAAAATCAGGTAACGAATACAGGGAAATAAAGCCTGAGGTCCTGAAAGACAAGATTGCAGGTGGATGGGCAGGAAAAATGATTGGTGTTACTTATGG
>CAZTXH010000042.1:0-10613 GCA_964617415.1 uncultured Rikenellaceae bacterium
GTATATAATTAGGCTTAACCTTGATTCCGGTTGCACCTATATCCTTGCATAGTTTTATGTACTCTTTTGTCTGGTCAATATTCCATCGAAGCTTGTCGGGATCAGGACTATGAAACTCAAAATTCGAGCCGTATCCTATACATGTTACAGAACTGTCAGCAAATCTTTTCTTCACTTCTGCACGCTGGACTGCTGTTAGATCTGTTTCAACTTTATGAGCATGTTCTGTTCTTAACTCCACACCCATATAACCCGCTGTTTCACAATTAGATATAAGTGTCGGCAGATCCCAGTCCCTTCCCCACTGGTAGGTTACAAGGCCGAATTTCATTGCGGATGGGACTGTATTTATCAGCTCAGGAAAATTTTTGAAAAATGCAAGAGCCAGTCCTGCTCCTGCACCCTTTTGAATAAATTGACGACGAGTGAGATTATTTTTCATATGTTCTTTTTTTACATTACCCCCGGCCCCGAGTGCTCGGGGCCTGCCCCCTAAAGGCCTGCCTGCCGGCAGGCAGGGGGCCTAATTTTGAATAATATTGTCATTAAAGTTACAGTTTTAGCCCCCCTTTAGAGCCTGTCCCGATAGCTTGAACATAGTGAAAGCGTATCGGGAGGGGCCGGGGGGTCATGTGGCTTCGGGGAGGGGGTGAGGTTATACCTCCTCCGGTACCACATAAGGTTTCCGGTACTTTCTGGTTAGCAACTTATCTGCTTCAGTATCATTCACAAATTTTTCCTTTTCTCCGTCGAATTTCAGTTCTCTGCCAACTCTGTATGATACATTTGCGAGTAGCGGTAATGCTGATGACATGTAGCCTTCAAGTATATCGCAGTGTAATTCTTCACTATTACCCGATCTAATAGCATCGACGAAGTTGGCATAATGCTCAGTACCTCCGGGAGGTGCCATATATGTTGGGTCAGCTGGTTCTTCTGCCATACCTGATCCAGCAAAGGGCTCTGTTTCTCTTTGGCGATATGCTCTCCATGTGTCACCATTAATTTCCATATAACCTTCAGTACCGTAGAACATGTTCCCTATCCTTATATCGAGTATAACGTCCACGGGTTTCAAACTCAAGTATTTTACCATCTTTGTATTTAAACAGTGATGTCTGGGTGTTTGGTGTCTCCTGTGAACACTCTTTCGGATCAATCCCGAAAATATTTCCCATGGAATAAATTGTTACCGGATGCTCATTCTTGTTCATTCCCCATCGGGCAATATCGAATTGATGCGGTCCCTGGTTGGCAGTGTCGCCTCCACCGGTATTCCAGTGCCAATGCCAGTTATAGTGTCCTCTTTTTTCATTGTATGGTCTCCACTGAGCAGGACCGAGCCACAAATCATAATGAAGTGATTCAGGCGGTTCACTATCTTCAGAAATGCCGAATGAATCACGCGGCTTAAAGCATAATCCTTTAGCTATGAAAACGTCACCTATACCTCCTTCGCGGAGAAACTTGATAGCTTCCATCACACTATCTATCGAACGGTTCTGAAATCCTGTCTGAACACGTACATTATATTTCCTTGAGGCCTCAACCATCTTGCGGCCTTCAAAAACATTATGACTGCAAGGTTTTTCAATATACACATGTTTCCCTGCCTGACAAGCCCAGATAGTACCCAATGCATGCCAGTGATTCGGGGTGGCAAATGAGACTGCATCTATATCCTTATCATCAAAAATATTCCTCATATCCCATTCCGTCCCGGGAGTATCTCCGGTTATGTCAACAACGTTCTTTATCCTTTGCTCAAAAAATTGCTCATCAGCATCACATATCGTTTTAATAACAACATTCCTGCTTTCCTTAAGTCTGCCAAAATTTCTAATATGTGTGCCTCCCTGACCACGTATGCCGATAACGGCTACATTGATACGGTCATTCGCTCCTTTTATTGACTTGTAAGACCTGGCATTGAATGCCACTCCGCCAATGGCAATTCCTGCAGTGCCCAAAACACTTTGCTTAATAAATTCTCTTCTTTTAGTCATAGTATGGTAGGTTTAATTAATAGTAATATTTAATACTATAAAATTAACCTTTTTCTTTATGTGTAATAAAAAAATTACTATACGATATATTTATATTTATATTTTTTTCGTATATTTGTAATAAAATCGTAATTTTTATACTCTATGGTAAATAAAGGTAAAAAATATTATGATATTGTTACAACAGCAAAAGACCTGTTCTGGAAACATGGAATCAAGCGTGTGACGGTTGAGGAGATCTGCAGGAGAGCAAACGTAAGCAAAATGACATTTTACAAGTATTTTACAAACAAAGAGGAACTGGCTAAGCAGATTATAAAAAATATTTTTGATGAGAGCATGGAGAAGTACAATGAAATGATGTTGTCGGATTTGCCATTTTCTGAAAAAATGAAACTGCAGGTAAGGATGAAACTGGAAGGCACAAAAGATATCAGCGAGGAATATGTGAAAGATGTATATGAAGATACCGATTCAGAGTTACATAAATACTGGGATAA
Organism: uncultured Rikenellaceae bacterium; assembly: GCA_964617415.1. Classification (GTDB taxonomy): domain Bacteria; phylum Bacteroidota; class Bacteroidia; order Bacteroidales; family VadinHA17; genus LD21. Next base: position 2,507 of record CAZTXH010000042.1, read on the forward strand.
AAGAGCTAATGAGGCAATTGAAACAGTAATAAATTATTTTAAAGATGCTCAGGTAAAAGGTTGGATCCGAAAGGATATCAAAATTGACTTTATTCTATATATAATCAACAAATTCTTTGACTTTGCCAATGATGATTACCTTATCTCTAAATACGATACAATGCAGGAGTTGATTGTAGAAATCAATAAATTCTTCCTGTATGGTATTCTACCATATGAAAATAAGCCAGATGATCAATAGATTTTTTATATGGTTAATTCTCTTTTGCCTGATCTTTATTAAAACCAGCGGTCAGGATTCCTCAAGCTCCGGTAAAGACCTGATCACTTTTAAGGGACAATTATCTTCATATACACATATTAATCCCAATAATGAGCTGCCCTGGTGGAGTGGTGCACGGTATATTCCTCAACTTAATTATGAACATGGACTTAAGGACAAAAGACTTATTGATTTTGAAGCTTCTGCAAACCTGTATGGTAATATGGGCTTACATCCTTTTGATACTGCAAGTTTCAACGGCGACTTAAAACCCTATCGTATATGGGCACGTTATTCCACACCACAGTTTGAATTTCGTGCAGGTCTTCAAAAGATAAATTTCGGATCCGCATCCATCCTGAGGCCGTTAATGTGGTTCGACCAGATTGATCCGCGTGATCCCCTGAAACTTACCGACGGGGTCTGGGGAGTCCTTGCCCGTTATTATTTTCTGAATAATGCCAATATATGGCTATGGGGTTTATATGGAAATGAAAACCTCAAAGGATGGGAATCACTGAATTCCGATAAGTATACACCCGAATTCGGAGGTCGTTTTCAAATACCTGTGCCAAAGGGAGAAGCAGGATTTTCATTTCACCACAGGACAGTAGATTGCAGCAGCCTGTCCGATTCAACAGTTATATATGGCAATGAACCGGAAAACCGTTTTGGATTTGATACAAAATTAGATGTGGTGGTGGGTTGCTGGCTGGAAGCTTCATGGTCAACTTACAGTGAGGATCTTGGAATTTTCTCGAACCAGGAGATAATCAATATCGGTATTGACTATACCTTTGGAATTGGTAATGGTCTGACAGTCACTTACGAACATCTGATAGCTTCTTTTGATGAGAATCCGTTTGAATTCAGGAATACAATAAATTTTTCATTACTGAATCTGACTTATCCAATAGGAATATTCGATAATATCAGTGCCATTGTCTATTATGACTGGAAGAATAACAGGGCATATAATTTTGTCAACTGGCAGAAACAATTCAACAAGTTAACTTTTTACCTGATGGGGTACATCAATCCCGGGGAGTACAATATACCCACACAGCGACCGGATGAAATATTATACGCAGGTAGTGGTCTGCAATTAATGTTAGTTTTTAACCATTAATCATATAAATTAGATTATATTCAGAACCTAAAGATGAAAATAAGAAATGATGGAAGACAATTTGATTATTAAAACGCACAATCTCACAAAACGTTTCCCCATGGGGAAAAGTGAGTTTACTGCTCTCAAGGGTATTGACCTCAGTTTGGGCAAAGGTGAATTTGCAGGACTGATAGGACCGAGCGGTTCAGGTAAAACAACGTTACTGAACATTGTCGGGTCTCTCGATAAACCTACCGAGGGTGAAGTAATTGTCCTGGACCAGTCCATTGGAAACCTGAATGCAAAAGCGGCAGCCTTACTCCGCAAAGAAAATATCGGTTTTATTTTCCAGAGCTACAACCTGCTGGCAGTACATACGGTTTACGAAAATGTGGAGTTTCCACTGCTATTGCTCAAGATACCATCAAATGAACGCAAAAAGATGGTAATAGATGCCCTGGAATGGGTAGGTCTTATTGACAAGATAAAACAAAAGCCGCCTCAGCTTTCGGGAGGTGAATGTCAGAGGGTTGCCATCGCACGTGCCATGGTAAAAAAACCATCACTTGTGGTGGCCGATGAACCAACAGCAAACCTCGATGCTGCCAATTCTCATAATGTACTGCAGACTATGGCAAAACTCAATGAGGATCTGAATACAACTTTCCTGTTTGCCACTCACGATGAGAAAGTTATCAGGTATCTGAAAAGGAAGATCTACCTGAAAGACGGCAAATTGGATAAAGATGAAACAGTATAAAACGAAATATCATGAAACTTGCGATAAAATTGGCATTTAAGAATCTCATTGGAGCAGGTTTACGCACCTGGCTCAATGTGATCGTATTGTCTTTCTCATTTGTGATTATTATTGCAGCCAGGGGTATACTGGTCGGCTGGGACCGTCAGGCAAAAAATGATATGACCGACTGGGAGATAGCAGGAGGACAATACTGGAATGTAAACTATGATCCCTATGATGCTTTCACCCTTGCTGATGCACATGGAACAATACCTGCCGAATTTCAGTCTGAGATAGAATCCGGAGATATGGTACCTGTACTGATAACACAAGGAACCCTCTATAAGGAAGGCAGGATGCAATCGATCCTTATCAAGGGAATAAACCCCGATCAGACACTCCTGGAATTGCCTGCGCACAAAATGGATACAATAGTTAATGCTACACCATCCATTATTGGTTCCAATATGGCCAGAACGAATAAACTGGAGAAGGGCGATTATGTGACAATAAGATGGCGTGACAGGAACGGTACATTCGATGCGGCTGATATCTTCATTGCAGACATATTCACCACCAATGTTCCGACTGTTGATGCATCACAGGTTTGGATTCCGCTTAAAACCCTCCAATCAATGGTGCTTATGCCCGGTGAGGCTACGGTACTGACCTTCAGAGACAAGGATAAAGTAAGGGGAGATACCGAGGGATGGAAATTAATGACTCACAAGGCACTGGTAAAGGATATAGAAGAAATGATCAAAACAAAGTCAGTTGGACAGACTATATTATATGGTATCCTGCTGATACTTGCACTCCTGGCCATCTTTGACACACAGGTCCTCTCAATCTTCAGAAGACAGAAAGAAATAGGAACCTACATTGCTCTTGGATATACAAGGCAGCAGGTTGTCGGTCTCTTTACCATTGAAGGCGGCATGCATTCAATACTGGCTGCACTTGTGGGAGCTGTATATGGTATTCCTTTCCTGGCATGGTTTGCCAGCAAAGGGATTACACTGGGTGTATCTTCCGGTGATTTCGGCTTCGCAATGGCAGATACCATGTATCCTGTTTACAGCGGAGCACTTGTGATAGGCACAATAATTATCGTCCTGCTGGCCACGACAATAGTCAGTTACTGGCCATCGAGAAAAATTGCAAAAATGAATCCAACTGAAGCTTTAAGGGGGAAATTACAATGATACGTTTTTTATTAAAAGGACTTTTCAGGGATAAAAGCAGAAGTCTTATCCCAATAATTGTTGTAACAATCGGAGTCATGCTTGCCGTTTTTATGAACGGATATGTCAGGGGTCTCATGATTGATATGATAAACAAGACAGCCGACATTTCAACAGGTCATGTCAAAGTGGTAACCAAGGCTTATGCCGACAATATGGATCAGATACCGAACGACCTGGCAATCATAAATGTTAGCTCTCTTAAAAAAGATCTTGAAGAGACATTTCCCGACATGAAGTGGGTAAGTAGGATAAAGTTCGGCGGACTGATAGATGTTCCCGATGCTGATGGTGAGACAAGGAGCCAGGGACCAGGTATGGGAATCGGTCTGGATCTTTTTTCTGAAGATTCAGATGAAACGGAACGTCTGAATCTCAGCAAATCGCTTGTCAGAGGATCATTACCAGCAAATCCGGGTGAAGTTTTGTTAAGTGAGGATTTCTCACAGAATCTGAAAGTGAACCCGGGAGAAGAGATAACCCTCATAGGATCAACAATGAATGGAGGTATGGCTATATATAATTTCCTTATGTCCGGTACTGTCAGGTTTGGCAATACAGGCATGGACAGGGGAACAGTAATAGCCGACATTAATGATGTGCAAATTGCCCTTGATATGTATGATGCAGCGGGAGAAATACTTGGATTCCTGAGTTCCGGCTTTTATGACGACGAAAAGGCTTCCATCATAAAGACAAAATTTCAGAATACATTCTCAGATGACGAAGGGGAATATGCTCCTGTAATGATGTGCCTCAGCGACCAGGAGGGAATGGGTATCTTTGTAAAACTGACCGAGAGCATGGGTGCCATTGTAATACTAATTTTCATGATAGCTATGTCACTGGTTCTCTGGAATGCGGGTCTGCTGGGTGGCCTCAGACGCTATGGTGAAATCGGCATACGACTTGCAATAGGTGAGGAAAAAGGTCATGTGTACCGCACAATGATAAGTGAATCAGTAATGATCGGAGTAGCCGGTACGATAGTCGGAACTGCAATCGGACTGGGATTATCCTGGCTTATGCAAACTTATGGTCTCGATATAAGTGAGTTTACAAAAGGTGGCACAGCTGGTATTATGATGCCTGATATAATCCGGTCGAAAATCACTCCTTCCGATTTTTATATCGGGTTCATCCCCGGAGTGCTCTCTACAATGACAGGTACCATGTTATCAGGCATAGGAATCTATAAAAGACAAACAGCACAACTGTTCAAAGAACTGGAAGCTTAAAGAGAATATAATCAAACATATGAATAATGAAAACGACAACAATCATATTAGGAGTCTTTTTAGTCACAAACCTTTCTGCTCAGACGGCAGATGAGATCCTCGACAGGGTTGACAGGAACATGTCGTCGGAAAACAGGATTTTTGAATCGGCCATGATAATACATGGAAGACGAATAAGCCGGACCATAACATCCATTTCCTACTCTGTGGGTGATAAACAATCCTTTACAGAATATCTTTCTCCTGCACGTGAACAGGGAACAAAAATGTTAAAACTGAAAGATCAGCTCTGGATCTATTCGCCCTCCACCGATCGTACCATACAGATATCCGGACACATGCTGCGTCAGTCGGTGATGGGCTCAGATCTTTCTTATGAAGATATGATGGAAGACAGGAAACTGACAGATGTATATGATGCGGAAGTTATTGACAATGAAGATATTGACGGAAGGCCTGCGTGGGTGCTTGAACTGAAAGCAAATGTAGAGGACCTGGCCTATGCTATCCGCAAGGAGTGGATTGATAAAGAACGTTATATTCCTCTGAAAGAAGAGCTTTATGCAAAAAGCGGGCAACTGCTAAAACGGTCCACCCTGAGCGATGTGGTTAAAATAGAAGGAAGATGGTTCCCCACCACCATCGTTTATAAAGACATGCTGAAACAGGGAGATGGAACGGAGTTTAAAATAACCAGCATAAAATTCAACCAGAATATACCGGAATATATTTTTACCAAAGCGGCTCTGAAACAATAAATTTCAGTGGAATTATTGTATATCTGATCAGATTTCGAAATCTCATAAATAAGGAATTATTACGTTATTACATTCTCATTGCGAGTTTTTCCTGTAATATACGGTCTTATAATTCATGTGCTTGGCTATCAGAACTCCATTATGATCAATAAAAAGATCGCTTAGTTCGCTGTTCCGCCAGTAGTTTTCATAATGGATCAGGTCATCTGATTTTAGAATACCATATCCAGGTATAATAACATAATAAAAATCTCTCCATCTGATGAATATGTTATTCTCGGTTGAGCCACCCCATTGCGGAAATACTGAGTGTATCTTAGTATAGGTTTCACCCAAATCAGTTGTCTGGTAAATAGTAAATCCAATATCCTGGGTGCCGATGAATATTTCATCATTTTCATTTACATACATAATTGTGGAATAACCAGGAGTTTCACGAGAAATCCAAGTAAGTCCATCATCATATGAGATATTAAGCCTGTTAGTGCTTGTCCCTTTAGTCCCATGATTGACCAATATCCCGTTTTTGAGCCTAAAGGTCCCCTCGTTTATATGTGATGGGAGGATATCGCCTGCATTTTGCCATGTATTTCCTCCGTCTTTTGAAACCATTGTTGGAAAGTCAAATTTGCCGGCCCATATATAATTATCATTTGAAACATACATATAGAAATAATAGAGATTTTCCGGATAAGGTTTATTGCATTTACTCCATGATTCCCCATGATCTGTGCTTTTTATCAGTTCACCATTCCATGTACTGATATAAATGACCTGATTACAATCTATCTCAATAATATGTGGAGATACAACATTCTCATCATCAACCTTTTCCCATTCGAAATACTTGGTACCCTGCTTGTATAATTTACCAGAAGATATCATAAAGGTGACCATGTTAACAGTATCTGTAATCATATCTGATATTTTTGCGTCGGGTTTACAGGAAATGGCATCCCATTCATTTTCTCTTAAAGCATAAGCAATATATTCAGTTGAAGTCATATACTCCCCTGTGGCTTTAAAAACAGAGGCTCTGAGAAGTTGTTCCGAGGATACACTTCCAAGTTGCCAGTTAACAGTCGCTTTTCCTTCATCGTCAGTAAACAATGATCCTGCTGAAATATATCCACCTCCGCTGACAACACTAAAAGTAACTTTAACATAATTTTCTGAAGGATTAATAAGATTAATGGCTTTATATGTAACATCAAATGACTCACCGGCCTGCCTTTTTATCCCGGATTCAGTTTCGAATTCGAAATTAAAATAATCAACAAATTCTATTGATGGATCCGGGACACATGATTGTATTATGAATAACAGCCAAATCAAAAAAACATATCTATATTTAATAATTCTTGTCATCAACTAATTCTATGTAAACTAATAATAATCAGGCCTTATAACTTCCAATTGTTTTTTCAAATCACCTGTATACAGGTATTTTCAATCCTAAATTAAATGAGAGTATACGGTTACGAATTGTTGTTTCTTCTCCCAGATTATCCGGAACATATTTATAAAATTCCTCATTAAATATATCTCTGAATCCAATACAATACTGCAAACCAATATCAAGTGAATACTTTTCAAGAACAGGTAGGTTAACTCCACCTCCGAATATCCATCCAATATCATTATCTTTTATCAGTCTTCCGAGATCATCGTAAATGACCATTTTCTGACTATAATAATAGTAATCATCCATTGATTGGTAGTATGCTTCACCCCTGCATTTAGAATTAAGTTTGATTGCCAGGTAAGGTCCTGTATTAAAATATACATACCCTGACTTTCCCATTGTAATTCCTAATTGTGCCGGAATTTTAATATAATCCGTACTTATTTTTGTATCTACAAAGTAAACTGGGTCATATAGGTTACTAAATCTATGAAATGAATCGCTTGAATCTCTCAATGAATAACCGTTATTCTCAAAAGATAATCCAGTCTGAAAATAAGTATTTTCCGACAGGTTTACATTTACCGATAATCCGGCAAAATAACCGAAAAAGCCAGAATATGAATCTTCATTTTCACCAAAATAATTCATTGAAACATTGACCCCGCCTTTATATGTTACTGACAATATATTACTTATACTATCCTCCTCCACTTTATCCAGAATATTTTTCTTCTTCAGTAATCCATTAACAAGAATTCCAAATTTGAAGTCGATGGAACCATTTTTGTAATTCTCATCATCTATAATTTTCATCCTCCCTGTCAGATATCTTATATCAAAGATTGCGTCTATAAAATCATTCAAAGGATATGTAAATCCAGTAGAAAAAAGATATCCATAATCCTTCTTTAAGAACTGTTCATAACTTCCGTAATAATAAATGTTTTTATCTATAAAAAATGAATAAAATGCACCGACTGTGAGGTTTATTACAGGTTTGGAAGGAATTGACAACTTAACCCTGACAGGAATGGTAAGCGAGTTTAAATCCATCCTCATTCCCGGTAAATCCAGATTTATATCAGGGAACACATATATACCATCATAATATGAATTAGTCATATCATATGGTACATGCTCATAGTAGAATGTCACAAAATTTATTCCTGTTTGCAAACCGATAATCCTATTAGGAGAATAATCTATAAGAATCTCTTCTGATGCTCCGGGTTTGTACTTCCATTTTCCGGAACAATAATTACCGTGAATATCGGAGAAGTTTATACCGTTGAGAAATCCCACAGATAAACCCTGGGGATAAGTTACTGAACAACAGCCCAGTAA
>CAZTXH010000043.1:0-10592 GCA_964617415.1 uncultured Rikenellaceae bacterium
CACTAAAGTAAGACATTTTGATTTTTTTCCAAAGAGCAGCAAAATCCATATTTTACCTTATAAATTTGTTTTGATTAATTTGTATTAACTATTGACAGTGAAATGAAGAATAACACTAAAGTACTTATAAGCGGAGGAAGTGGAATGATCGGCAGGTATCTTACATCATTGCTGCTTGCTGAAGGATTTAATGTATGCCATCTGTCAAGAAAACAAGACCAGTTTGGTAAAGTACGGGTTTTCAGATGGAATCCCGGGAAAGATATTATTGATCCGGTAATTCTTGATGGGGTGAATCATATTATTCACCTTGCAGGTGCAAATATCGGTCAAAAACGCTGGACACGGAAACGAAAAAAGGAGATAATTGCCAGCAGGGTAGATTCAGCAAAATTGCTTCATAAAGCTATGCTTGAAAACGGCATTGATCTCAAGACATTTGTGTCATCTTCAGCAACAGGTTATTATGGCTCGGTAACATCAGAACATATTTTTACGGAAGAAGATCCTCCGGCTGATGATTTTCTTGGTACTACATGCAGACTCTGGGAAGAGGCTGCATATATGTTTGAGACATCAGGGATAAGAACCGTAAAAATCCGTACATCAATGGTACTTAAAAAAAGCGACAGTGCTCTGACTAAGCTAATGGCTCCGTCAAAATATGGCATCTTACCCGTTATGGGTAATGGCAGGCAATATATGCCATGGATACATATTTCTGACCTTTGCAATATTTACCTCAATGCCCTGAAAAATGATGAAATGAAAGGTGCATATAATGCTGTTGCTCCTCAACATATAACATTCCACGAGTTCATGAGAACAGTGGCATCTGCAATGGAAAGAAAAGGAATTTATTTGCCTGTCCCTTCAGTTCTATTGAAAACCACACTCGGTGAAATGGCAGACATATTATTGAAAGGTAGCAGGATATCCTCCCGAAAAATAATGGAAACTGGTTTTCAATTTACATTTGACAGTCTGGAAAAAGCTCTTAAAGATCTTGTCAGGCAATGATCTACAAAGATCATCTCCCTCCTATTTGCATTTCAGCAATCCTGAATGTAGGAGCCGTGTTAGTCTTGTTCATATCCAGATCGGTGCCCATCATATCGATGGAATTAAGGATGTCAAAAGCGTGTCCGGCTATTGTAACACCCTTAACAGGATGAACCAACTCTCCGTTTTCTATCCATAGTCCGCTCGCACCACCACTGAAATTTCCACTTACCGAATCTATCCCGTAACCGGTAACATTCAGCAACAGTAATCCTCTTTTTGTAGCTGCAATTATTTCATTTCGTGTATGTTTTCCTGTGGAAACATACACATTATGAGTCCCTATACCGGGCAATGAACTGAAACCTCTACGTGAAGCATTACCGGTGCTCTTTACACCAGCGCGTTTAGCAGCTTTTGTATTATAAATGTAACTTTTCAGGACACCATTTTCCACAAGATTGTTTTTTATAGTGGGGACACCTTCGCCGTCAAAAGGAGCACTTCCGAGGCTTTTGGGCCTTGTACCGTCATCAGTGATATTAAGTAAAGGTGATGCAAACTGCTTATTGAGGTGATCCTTTAGAAAACTGGCTCCCTGTAATACACGTTCTCCGTTTATAGCAGACATTACTCCACCCAGAAGAGAAGAGGCAACATCAGGATCAAAAATAACCGCTGCCTTTTGTGTTTTAATCATAACAGGGTCTAAAAGTTCAATTGCTTTTTTTGATGCAACAGCTGCTATCTCTTCAAGTGGAACAAGGTCTGAAAATAAAACCCTTGAACAATATTCTCCACCTGTATTCTTCTGATCGCCTTTCTCCGCAACAACATAAACACCTATATAGCAACCTGATGATTTATAGGTCTTTAATAAACCATTGGAGTTTCCAATAAAGATCTCTGACTCACTTTCTCCATAACCAGCTCCTGAGCTTTTTGTGATTCTCGGATCTTTCATTGCAAGCTCTTCAAGTTCAAGTGCCATTTTTATTTTCTTATCCATAGGCTCAGCTGAGATCCCGGGATCAAAAAGATCTTCAACCGGTGTAATGCCTTTATTATCGGTGAGGACATTATTTTCATCAGGGGTGGATATCCTGGCAAATTCTATGGCTTTTGATATTGTATTTTCCAGCGATTTGTTGTTGAAATCGTTGCAATGGCTGAAACCCATTTTCCTGTCAACAAAAACCCTGAAACCTACTCCCTGTGACGAAGCCTCTTCAATGGTTTCAATTTCCGATTTAAGTACATTTATCGAAAGGTTTCTGTTCGATTGAAGAAAGACCTCTGCTGCATCGGCACCGAGGTTTATGCACTTTTTAACCAGTTTTTCTGTTAAGTCTATATTTTTCATGATTTTTTCTCTATACTTTTTAATTATGCTTTACTGCCACCTACATTTATACCTCTTATTCTTACTGTCGGCTGTCCAACCGATACCTCAGCCATCTGGCCCTTACCGCAAATTCCGGGGCCAAAATCAAGATCATCACCCACTGCATCAATATTCGAAATGACATCCATGCAGGAACCTATCAATGTTGCCCCCTTAATGGGTTTTATCTTTTTTCCGTTTTCTATCATATATGCTTCCCTGCATGTAAAATTAAATACACCTGTTACAGGATTTACGCTTCCGCCACTCAGACTCTGTACATAAATACCCTTCTTTGTTGACGCAAGAATGTCGGCAGGATTGTCTTTTCCCCGTTCAATAAAAGTATTTGTCATCCTGGGGATGGGTATATATCTGAATGACTCGCGCCGGCCGTTACCGGTTCTTGGCATCGATAGTTGTTTGGCACTCAGTATGTCGGTCATGAATCCTTTAAGTACGCCGTTTTCTATCAGCACATTGCGTTTAGCTTCGGTGCCTTCATCATCAAAATTTATCGTGCCTCTGAAGTTTGGCAATGTTCCGTCATCAACCATTGTGAAACAGTCTGCTGCAACTTTTTGTCCCAGTTTTCCGGTAAATGCACCTATTTCTTTTGCGATATTATCAGCTTCAAGAGGATGTCCTACTGCTTCATGTACCATTACTCCTCCCCATCCGTTTTGCATTACAACGTCCATAATTCCTGCCGGAGCTTCTTCCGCACTCAGCATGGTAATTGCTTCGCGGGCTGCTCTTTCTGCTACAGTCTCCGGTGTTACCTTTTCGAACATTTCGAATCCCGAATGTTTACTCAATCGTTCACGTGCCATATGACGTGCCTTACCATCGTCACTCATAACCTGAACAATAAAGAATAGCAGTGGTAATTCATCCTTAAGGTAAATACCTTCGCTATTGGCAATTACCCTGCTCCTGACCTCATCATTATAAGTAACGAATGCCATTTTTATCTGTGGATCATAATCCCTTGCAGCCTGATCGGCTCTTTTTATCACTTCTATTCGTTTTTCATCAGCTATCTCCTCAAGGGGTTGTTCCACAGTAATAAATGATGGCCTTGTTGCTTCAGAAATATTTACCGGGGATACAGGGGTTCCGCTTTTTGCAACATAAGAAGCTACCTCGGCTGCTCTTATAAGCTTTTCTTCGGTAATCTCATCAGTATAGGCATAGCCTGTTTTGTTTCCTGAAATAACTCTTATACCTGTACCCTGACTTATCCCGTATAATCCACTTTTGAAAATCGATTCTTCCATAACTATCTGACGTGATATACGGTTCTCAAGATAAACATCCGAAAAGTCTCCTCCTTTTTCCAGTGCTTTTGCTATAATCCGGTCCAGCACCTCTTTGTCCATTTCAAGTGCTGAAGAATTTCTCTCTCCGCCTTTACAGGCGACCAGTTGAGATATAAGAGCAGGTGTTGCAGCTATCAACAATCCTCCCTTCATGCTAAGCTCAAGAAATCTTCTGCGGGGAATGTCTCTGACACTATTTCTTTTGATTTCCATAGTATAAGTTTTATATGCTTTTTAACCTTTTGAATCAATTTCATCCCGGACAGGATGATCCTTGTAAAAATAGAAAAATATTATCTGTTATCACAATTCAGCCTCCTGATTTGTTTTATTCTTAAAATTCGACCTTCTTTATAATACAATTAATAAAAAATATAGAAAAAACTTATCCTTATGCCTTACCGTACTGATTATCATATACATACAAAATACAGTGATGGCGAGGCAGCTCCTGAAGACTATATTCCCTCAGCGATATCAGCCGGATTATCCGAGATTGGTTTTTCTGAACATCTTTCATTATTCAGGGAAAACCAGGACTGGGTTATGGAACCTGAAATAATATATGACTATATAATCCACATCGAAAATCTGAAGAAAAAAGTAAAGAATATATCCATAAGGACAGGTCTTGAAATAGATTTTTTACCGGGGAAGGAAAAAGAACTTGATAGGTTTCTCAGTTGTTTTGATCTTGATTACCGAATAGGCTCAGTTCATTATATGGGAGATGAAACCGTTGATCTGGGACCCGAATTCTATGATAGTAAGGATATTGATAAACTGTTTGAATCATACATCAGATTTGTTATTGCAGCTTCTTCATCTGGTCTTTTTGACATTATAGGTCATTGCGATCTGATAAGGATATTTGGACATCAACCTCATCTTGATCCTGAACCTCTTTACAGGGAACTGGCAAGGACCATGAATAAATATGATGTTGTTTTTGAGCTTAATACAAACGGAAAGAATAAAGCTGTTGGTGGCTTTTATCCTGATCCTCGTTTTCTGTATGTTTTCAGGGAAGAAAATGTTTCAGTATGTGTTAATTCCGATGCACATATACCCTCACGTGTCGGTCAATATTTTGATGATGCTTATAAACTGCTGAAAACTGCCGGTTTTACTGAAATGGCTGTTTTTGAAGAGAGAAAAAGAAAAATGATGCCTTTGTGATCATTATATTCATTTTCAAATAATTAATATCCTATAATAATTTGTATTACTTTTAGACTTATATTAATAATGATGTCGTTATGAATACCTCAGTAAAGTGTTTATATGTATGTTTATTATCTGTTCTCTTTGTTGGATGCGGTACTCCGGAAAAGAGCAGGATATATACAGGAGGAGCAGAAGTTATTTCATTCAGAGCTCTTCCATTTGAACTTACAGATGTGAAACTACTTGATGGCCCCTTCCTCCATGCAACAGAACTCAATAAAGGTATTCTGCTCAGTTATGAACCAGACAGACTGCTTGTAAAGTTTTATTCTGAAACCGGGTTGAAGCCAAAGGCCGAACACTATATGGGATGGGAGAATGAATCTCTGGCCGGACACAGTCTCGGCCATTACTTAAGTGCTTGCTCGATGATGTACCGGAGTACGGGAGATACACGATTTCTTGACAGGGTAAACTATATTGTGGATGAACTAAGGATACTCCAAAACAAAGATGGCGATGGTTATATAGGTGCAATGCCTGATGGTAAAAGAGTATTTGAGGAAGAGGTGTCTAAAGGGAATATTCGATCAGCAGGTTTCGATTTAAATGGAATATGGGCTCCATTCTATACTCAGCACAAAATCTTGGCAGGATTAAGGGATGCATACCACCTTTGCGGAAATGAAACAGCCCTTGAGATTGAAAAACAATTTGCTGACTGGATCGGGACTATAGTAACTCCTCTCAACAATGAACAGGTTCAGAAAATGCTTCATTGTGAACATGGCGGTATAAGTGAGACATTTGCTGATCTGTACGCTGCTACAAAAAATGAAAAATACCTGGAAATAGCCCGAATCTTCTATCATGAAGATATTCTTGATCCTTTAAAAAATGAAGAGGATATCCTTCCGGGTAAACACGCGAATACTAACATACCAAAGTTGATCTCCCTGGCTAGACTTTATGAACTTACCGACGATACATCCTACAGGAAAGCTGCAGAATTCTTCTGGCAAACAGTAACCCAACACCATTCCTATGTTACCGGGGGCAACGGAAATGATGAATACTTTGGTCCACCCGATGAGCTCAGAAACAGGCTTGGAGAAGGAACAACAGAGACATGCAATGTTTATAATATGCTGAAACTCACTGAACATATTTTTGAATGGGAGGCAGATGCTGAAGTTGCAGATTTTTATGAAAGAGCTCTTTTCAATCATATACTCTCTTCCCAAAATCCGGAAACCGGACATGTAGTATATAATCTTTCACTCGATATGGGAGGTCATAAAGATTTCCAGGATCCGGAATGGTTCACCTGTTGTATCGGAACCGGTATGGAAAATCATTCAAAATATGGTAAAAACATATATTATCATAATGATAATGAATTATTTGTATTTCAATATATTGCCTCTGAACTTACCTGGAAAGAAAAAGGCCTTACAATAACTCAAAACACAGGATATCCCGAAGAACATGGTACATCTTTTGAATTTAAGTGTGATTCTCCTCGTAAACTGGTGTTGCAAATGCGGTATCCTTTCTGGGCAGAAGAAGGCATTGAAATAAAAATAAACGGTAATAAAAAACGGGTTAAAGAGTCTCCGGGATCTTTTGTTGCTATCGAAAGAACCTGGGAAAACGGTGATCTTGTTCAAGTAAGTATTCCGTTTTCACTTCGTCTTGAATCAATGCCCGATGATAGTAACAGGGTGGCAGTAATGTACGGTCCGTTGGTAATGGCAGGGGATCTTGGTCCGGTTAATGATACAATTCCAAGGGATATAATGTATGTACCGGTCATGATGACAGATAACAGGGATCCCTCTAAATGGATGAAACCGGTTGAAGGCAAGATAAATACATTTTATACAGATAACACCGGAAGACCCCGCGATGTTGAAATGAGACCGTTTTATACATATTATAACAGGAGGTATTCTATTTACTGGGATCTGTTTACTGATGAGCTATGGAAAGCACGACAGTCTGAATATGAAGCTGAGCTTGCTGAAATGAAAAGAATCCGAGAAGCCACAATTGATTTTGTACAACCAGGTGAAATGCAACCTGAGCGTGATCATAATTTCAGGGGAGAAAGAACCGAACCTTACAGGTTTAACGACAGGCCGTTCAGGGAATCCAGGAGAGGATGGTTTTCCTTCGACATGAAAACGGGCGGAGAAAATTCCCTTGCCCTGGCAGTTGATTACTGGGGAGGATTCCCCGGTGCAAAAACATTCGATATACTTGTCGATGAAAACCTAATTGCCACTGAAAACATATCAAATAAGAAGGACGGACAATTTATTACTGTTCAATATAATATCCCGGAAGAGTTATTAAATGGAAAATCAAAGATAACAGTGAAATTTTTGGCACACCCGGGAAATACTGCAGGACCTGTATTCGGGATCAGGACAATATTAAAATAACCCAACATGTAACTTCGTATTATAATATTGACCTTTATCAAAGACTTATTGCCAGAAATATCCAGCTTTAGGTGTATAAAAACATTATAAAATGAAACGAATATTTATAATATCTATTGTATTTCTGTTAATTCCAGGATTTTTCTCATGTACAGAAGAGCCGGTACCTCCTGTTGTATCAACAAGCGCTGTTACAGAGATAACAACCACAACAGCCGTTTCAGGCGGAGTTATTACTGATAAAGGAAGAGCCAATGTTACAGAAAGAGGAGTATGCTGGAATACTTCAGAGAATCCGACTATTGATGATAATCTGACAGAAGATGTCTGGGATGATTCAGTTTCATTATCTTTTACAAGCAACTTATCGGAACTCTCACCAAATACTATGTATTATGTGAGAGCCTATGCCACCAATGTCGGAGGGACCGGTTATGGAAATACAGAGTCGTTTACCACTCTGGGAGATGAACCTTCTTCTATTACCCTTGATGCTTCAGATATCCAGACTCATTCGGCAACTTTGAACGGTACTGTAAATCCCGGACTGTTATCCACAACTGTCGGTTTTGAATATGGAACCTCAATAAGTTATGGCAATACAATCTCTTCAGTACAAAGTCCGGTTACAGGCGATTCATCTATAAATATCACTGCTGAACTAACCGGTTTAACTCCGGGTACAACATATCATTTCAGAATCGAGGCTGAGAATTCTCTTGGAACAGTATATGGCGATGATATAACATTTACAACGAATGGTAATCTGCCGGATGCTGTTGCAGATACCATCTCGGGTCTGACTTTAAATACAGCTACTTTACATAGTTCGGTGAATCCAAACTATTTACAAACTGAGGTTATCTTCGAATGGGGTACAACTACTAACTATGGTAACAGCGTTACTCCATCCCAAAGCCCTCTTACAGGGAACAGCAATGTAGACATCAGCACAGACCTAACAGGATTAACTCCGGGAACAACATATCATTTCAGGGTGAAAGCAACAAATGAACTGGGAACTATATACAGCAATGATTTATCTTTCACAACATATGTTGTTGCAGATGTAGACAACAACTTATATCATTCTGTTACTATCGGTACCCAGACATGGTTGCAGGAGAACCTGAGAACAACTCATTATAATGATGGTGGCAGCATACCGTTGGTAACCGGAAATACAGAATGGAACAATCTCTCTTCTCCAGGCTACTGTTGGTATGATAATAATGAGGAAAAGTATAAAGCAACTTACGGAGCTTTATACAACTGGTATACGGTGAATACAGGCAAATTATGCCCATCCGGCTGGCATGTTCCTACTAATGCGGAATGGATAACACTTACTAATTATCTTGGTGGTGAAAGTGTTGCAGGGGATAAATTAAAAGAAGCCGGAACCGCTCACTGGGGTGATATTAATACCGGCACAAACGAAAGCGGCTTTACAGCACTCCCCGGGGGTATTAGAAAGGACAACGGAACATACGCTGATATTGGCTTCAGTTCACAATGGTGGAGTATCTCACCAATCTTGCCGACATCATCATATTCCACGATGCTTTATTATAATTCCTGCAGTATCGTAAGAGGAGGAAGTTCGAATGTATCTGGTCTTTCTATCAGATGTATTAAGGATTGAATAAAAAGAGACTTATTAATCAAATAATTCAGGTCAGTGTATGTTCAAGAAATATCTTTATTCCAATAGCAATAAGTATCAATCCTCCCACGAACAAAACTTTCCGGTCTAATCTCCCGGCTGCTGATTTACCTATTCTTATTGCTGTCATTGAGGCCAGAAAAGTTACAATCCCAATAATAATTCCTGAAATCCAAATCCTTATTTCAAGTAACGCAAAGCTTATTCCCACGGCAAACGCGTCAATACTGGTACTAACAGCAGCAGAAATCAGAGTAAGTGGTTTTGTACAATCTATAATTTTATTGTTTTCACTATCTTTTAGTCCTTCTACCACCATTCTTATTCCAAGGAATGAAAGTAATATCAGTGCAACCCAGTGATCTGCAGCTTTTATGAATTCACTTATTATTGACCCTGCAAAATATCCGGCTACCAGAAATCCTGCCTGGGAAAAAGCCATTACAAAAGCAACCTTCAATGCCTGAATAAACAGCATTCTATTCTGAATCACCCCAAAAGATAGAGAAACTGCAAATGTGTCAAATGATAAACCAATGGCAACTGCAATAATGGTCAGTAAATCCATGAAAAAGAAATATAGCAGGCAAATATAATATAAAACACCATTTTCATCATTTTAAATATGATTACATATATTTGCAAACTTAAAAAAGGAAATCCATGAGAGCTGTAATTCAGCGTGTAAGGAAGACATCTGTAACTATAGGGAATCAATTAAAATCAGAGATAGGTCCCGGTCTGCTGGTACTGGTTGGCATTGAAGATTCCGATAGTGATGCTGATATTGAATGGCTTGCAAACAAAATTGTACAGCTTCGCATTTTCAATGACGATGATGGTGTCATGAATCTTTCTGTTATGGAAACAGGAGGAGATATAATGGTCATCAGCCAGTTCACACTTCATGCAAAAATAAAAAAAGGTAACAGGCCCTCTTATATGAAAGCTGCTCCCACAGGAATTGCTATTCCACTTTACGAAAAGTTTGTCTCTGTATTATCGGGTCTTCTCGGGAAACCTGTTGGAACAGGAGAATTCGGAGCTATGATGATGGTGGAAATACATAATGATGGTCCTGTGACAATAATCATTGATACAAAGAACAAAGAATAACAGCTGATGCAGGGGAAAAAACAATCTGTTGATGAAAAAAGACTAAAGAGATCCGTCCTGGTTGTAACTGCGTTTGCTGCTTTTCTGACCCCGTTCCTTGGCTCAGCTGTTAACCTGGCTCTTCCGGCAATAGACAGAGAATTCAACACCACGGCAATAGAGCTTGGATGGATACCAAGCAGCTTCATACTTTCATCGGCAATGTTTCTACTTCCCTTTGGCAGACTCGCAGACATTGTGGGCAGGAAAAAGATCTTCACTTACGGGATATCGCTTTTTACATTATCAACTTTCCTTATTATCTTTTCGTGGAACATTGAATCTCTAATAATATTCCGCATAGTACAGGGCATTTCAGGAGCAATGATCTTCGGTACCAGTCTGGCAATTCTTGCCTCTGTTTTCGAGCCGGGTGAACGTGGCAGAGCTATGGGAATAAATATCACAGCTGTTTATACAGGTCTCTCAAGCGGACCTGTTATAGGCGG
>CAZTXH010000044.1:0-4175 GCA_964617415.1 uncultured Rikenellaceae bacterium
TGAATGGTCAGGCCTTTACCTTTAATGGTTATCTTCCCATAAAACCTGCAGAAAGAGTAGCAAAACTAAGAGAACTGGAGAAAAAAGCACATCAAGAAGGATTCTCACAGATATTCATGGAGACGCCTTACAGGAACCAGGCAATGCTTGAATCAATCCTTTCCGTTTGTAGTCAAAACAGCTTATTATGTATAGCTGTTGATTTAACACTACCTACAGAATCAATAAAAACAATGAGAATATCGGAATGGAAAAAAAATATGCCTGATCTCAGGAAAAGACCGGTAATATTTGTTTTGCAATAGAATCAATATACTCAGATACCTCGTACAATTTTTACAAGATGAACCTCAAAAAGCAGAGGGGTATAAGCCGGGAAATAATATCCACTCTGTCCGTATCCCAGATATGACGGAACTATCATCATTGATTTTCCTCCCTCATTCATATAAGATACACCCTCATCGAATCCGTCTATAAGAAAACCCTCTCTTATAGGAGCGATAAGTGTATCTGTTGTACCAACATTGGTACTATATATTATCTCATTAGTAAGGTATTTGGAGGTGTAAAAGATATAGGCTGTGTCGTGTGCCTCTATAGCAGGTCCTGTTCCGGAAAATATCTCAAGATAATACAATCCACTGGGCTTAAGTTCAAAATTTAGATCAGGATTTTTTGCAAGATAATCCTGTATAAGTTCTTCTTCCTCTCTTTCCCATTTTTTAGTTGAGAGACACGATGTTACAGATAATATCAAGAGGCCTGTCAATAGAATGATTTTAATTTTATTAGTCATAAGGATTACCTATTTATAGTTTATTCATAAACATCAAAAATCGTTCCATTTGTTAATCTTGCCGGTGGACAGAAACATTATAAATAATTATTGCTCTGGGTGGTATTTTATCTCCATCACCAACGATTCCGTAAGCCAGAAATGGTGGAATAATAAAGATCGCTTCGCCACCTCGTTTAAGCATTCTGAGGCCCCGATCCAGTCCCGCTTCTATATCACTATGGCCCAGAATAAGATCTTTAGGACCTGATTCCTGCGAAGAGTAACAAAATGTACCATCAAGCAGTGAGCATTCATATTCCATTACTATCCTGTCATTATCGATAAGATAATCACCACTACCCTCTGACTTTATCTGGTACCATAATCCTGCCTCTGATTCTGTCATTTCGAGTCCTTTTCTCTCAATATAATTTTGTATTCTCTCCCGGTCTTTCTGAACCATATATTTGTTAAGTTCTGCCATCTCATCCTTCCTGGGGCCAGACTTACTTTTCGTCTTTTCCTGCGCTGAATTGCATGAAATAACAGCTGGCACAAATAATATCAGAAAAAGAAACTTTCTTTTCATCTTTTATTTTCCACGTACTCCTCGTAAAATTCTCTCAGGACCTTAAGAAAATTATCGATTGTATTTTCAAGTGTATCATGGTAATCTCCTCCGGAGGCATTCAAATGGCCTCCTCCCGAGAAATATTTTGAAGCAAATGTATTTGAAGGAAAATCTCCCTTTGAGCGGAATGATAGCTTTACGAATCCCTCTTTTTCAATAAACAGTGCTGTAAAGATTATCCCTTTTATTGAAAGAGGCAGGTTTACAAAACCTTCGGAATCGCCTTTTACATAATCATATGATGCCATATCGGCCTTTGTAAGATAAATATAGGCAGTCTGCAGTTCCGGGATCACCTTCATTCTTTGATTCAGGGCATATCCCTCAAGTCTCATTCTGTTAACTGAGAAATTATTATAAATAAGATCCAGTATTTTTTCTTTGTTAATACCCATATCGATCATATCGGCAACCATCCTGAGTGTCTCACCTGTATAGGTCCCATGTTCAAAATTACCTGTATCTGTAATAATTCCAACATATAGTGCTTCGGCATAGGATACATTTTTAAATTGTCCCCCATTTATTTCTGTAACCAAACTATGAATAAGCTCTGATGTTGAACACCTTGAAGAATCTGAAATCAGTAAGTCAGCAAAATCATGTGGATCGAGATGATGATCAATGACCACCTTCCTGGCCTTTGATTCCATTACTATTTTTTCTGCTTCACCCAGTCGGTCCGGTTGATTAAAATCAAGTATCACTATCAGATCTGCTTGTTCAATAAGTTCTTTACATTTTCCCCTCTGTCTTATGAATATTTCTATTTTATCTGCCCCATCCATCCACTTAAGAAACTCCTGAAGGTTATTGGGAGCCATCATTGCAGTATTTTTACCCTTTGATCTAAGATAATGATACAGTGCAAGTTGTGAACCAATAGCATCGCCATCAGGATTGACATGAGATATAAGGAGAATATTTTCACTAGTGGAAAAAAGTTTTGATAATTCCTTTGTATATTTGGATAAATCTGCCACTTTTGCGTCTGTTTTTAAGGGTGGTAAAGATAATCAATATTCCTGAAGTGAGATTCCTGGTGTTTAAATACAAAATAACAACATATGAATGGTAATATTACACTTTCGATAATAAAGCCAAATGCTGTAAGAACCGGAAAAACCGGTCCCATTCTTGCAATGATCAATGAAGCAGGATTTGAAATCGCTGCCATGAAGATGGTAAAAATGACCCGGGAACAGGCTGAATCGTTTTACGAGATCCACAGAGGCAAGCCGTTTTATGAAAGTCTTGTGGAATTTATGAGTTCAGGACCTGTATTTGTAATGATATTGAAGCATGAAAATGCTGTTGAAAAATTCCGGAACCTTATAGGTGCTACTGATCCTGAAAAGGCTGAATCCGGTACAATAAGAAAGTTGTATGCTATCTCTGTTCAGATGAATGCCATCCACGGTTCCGACAGTGATGAAAATGCCATCAGGGAATCTGATTTCTTCTTTTCAAATATCGAAAGATTCCTGTAAAAAATGGATCAAAAAATATTCACAGACTTTTCTGACAGGAAAATCCTGGAAAAGTACTCATCTGCTTTTACACTCTCCGATATGGAAATCTTCATATTCCCGGAACTGTTTTACCCGCTTGTTCTGGCAAATATTATCTCACCAATTATCTGGGAATGGAGAAAGGATCCCTGGTTCAAAGACATTGAGAAAAAAAATTTTAATTATAAAGTCAACAGGATCAAGCAGTTCATTATTCAAAATTATGTTTTTAACCTCGACCTTGCTACCTGGGGGTTGACTACTAAATCCAGGGAACTGGAACGGTTCAGCGATTTCTTTAACCCGGATCTCCTCAGAAAATCAAACGCATTATTCGGGTATGAAGGTAACAAGTACTATTTTGATATCGATATACGCAAGCATTTCGGACTTGATAAATATGATTCGGATATCATCCCCTACTGGAAAACAGAAACGGTGGAAGCCATGACGGCTTTCAGACACAAGAGTAACTTTATTACCGGTGCAGGAGAATGTGTTTCACTATCAGCATTATATGCTGCCGCCATGTTTGTAATCGGACGTATTTCTCTTGAAAAAATATTTCTTATTGCCACACCGCTTCATTCACAGAATTTCATTACAGAAAAAGAGGGGCTTATTACTAACAACAGGAGAATAGTTACAAAGAACATGTGGTTCAACGGGACATCGCTGTCTGAAAAGGCACGAAGAGCGTTGGAAAATGAGCAGGTTACGATTGTTTCACATATATCAGGCTATATACATATAATAAAAAATGATGCAACAATTAATCCGGATGAATACAATTACTTCGCTTCCAGTCTTAGAGAATTCCTAATAACCGATCTTACCAATCATGTTTTTATAAACTTCCTTAGATTCAAGTCAAAATATAAAACATTGTTTCAATACGAGTGTGAATGTTCGGGTAAAAAAAGATATATCTCACTTGATAAGATGTTTGAATATGAACATACCAGCAAATTCAATTTGTCGTTTGATACACGCGAACAACTTATCAGGGAGATCGAGGAAGATGAATTTCATTTGAGCCCGTTATCGGGTAGGATCATGCTGAATGATGTTGAAGAGATAATTGATGACAACAAGGGTTCCAATCTGGATATCATTGAAAATCTGATGCTTACTCTTAATGGAGCACTTCACCCCGAAATGATCAGTGAGATGTTTACTGATCTGAAGACCTTTCTACATACCGATCCCCGGTTGCCTGAAGCAAACAAGAACTTTGTAAAGAGTATAGTAC
>CAZTXH010000044.1:4185-7407 GCA_964617415.1 uncultured Rikenellaceae bacterium
CAGGGATGAAATAAACGCATCAATACTTGAAAGCATTAACAGATCAGAAGTATCACAGCTGACTTTATATTTATACAGGCAGATGGACAGGATTGACTGGCTTCCTTTTATCAAGGCGGTTATTGAACGTAATCCAGTGTGTTTCAATGATCTGAAAGGAATAAATGTAAAGGAAGTTTATGATATTCTTACTGTATTACCTCATGAATCGATATATGACGGACAGAGGCTCGCCCTTCCTGATGAAGTATGGAATTTCCGGTGTGGTGATGGAATTGAAAAAGCTTTACTACTGGCGGATCTGATCATTAATAGGGATAGTAATGCGGAAGTGACTATTGAAATAAAAGGAAAAAATGTAATACTAAGGTACAAGCACCAGGATTACATTTTTATTTCAAATAAATCCTTTGAAAAATCTATCAGAATTTCAGGTAGTACTTATATAATAAATTAGTTATACAGAGACTGGTTTTGGTTATACTCCTTCGGATCTGACCAAAATAACCTTCTCCATGTCAGCTTTAGCAGCTGCATTGATTAATCCAGGGAAGAATTGAAATCGGTAACGGATTATTCAATGAAGGTAAAGTATCTATTAAATACAAGCAACATTCACTTCAACCTTCTTTATTAATCGGATTTTCATTTTAATACAATATCCTTAATCACCTCACTCCCAGCTGCTTCATTCAGCCTCTCCTTTAAACCCTGCCTTAACATCAGTAGCTCATTTCTGACAACTGAGGAATTAAGATGAATATAAAGTACCTGGTCTTTAATGTATATCTTTGTGGTACGTGATGCAATCGCTTTACCTACAATCTCTTCCCAGGAATTTATCAGATGTACTTCGTTCAGCTTACCTTCGAGATTCATCTCTTTGATATAATCCTTCATGGCTTCAGCCAGCGATATGGTTTTGCTGCGTCTCATTGTCCCGGTTTTCCGTTTTCAATTATCTCTTCAACTGCATTTTTATTTATTCTGAACAGCTTATAGTCTATTTTGTGTGAAGTGAGTATATCATACAGCCTGTCCTGGTGTGTATCGGTGATAAATATCTGTCCGAAATTGTGGTTTCCGACAAGCTTTATTATCTGCTCAACACGTTCTGCATCAAATTTATCAAAAATATCATCAAGTAGCAGAATGGGTTTATAGCCCGATTTACTTTTAATATAATCGAACTTTGCCAGCTTAAGTGCGACAAGAAAGGTTTTCTGTTGTCCCTGTGATCCAAGCGATTTAACTGAATATTCATCCATTTCAAAGATCAGATCATCTTTATGTATACCCACACTTGTATATTCAAGGAATCTGTCCTTGGCTATAGAATTTATAAGAACCTCATTGAAATCGCCTTGCGAAAGGTGTGATCTGTACGAGAGTTTCACTCTCTCCTTTTCGGACGATATCATTGAATATCTTTCCTGGAAAACAGGAATCAGCTCATTAACAAGTGCATCTCGCTCCTTGAAAACATAGGTTCCGTATTTGACAAGTTGTGAATCCCAGATCGACAATGTATCATTTTCAAAACTGCCTGATAAACTGAAATCCTTAAGAAGCCTGTTCCTTTGCTGAAGGGCTTTGTTATACTTCAGCACTGAATCGAGATATTCCCCATCATACTGACTGATTATCTTGTTCAGAAATTTACGTCTCTCATCACTTCCTTCAGAGATAAGTGCACTGTCAGCCGGTGAGATCATTACTACCGGAAATCTGCCAACATGATCAGAAAGCTTCTGGTACTCCTTCCCGTTCTTCTTTAAAATCTTGGGCTTTTGTTTCTGAAATGCACAATATATCTGATCTTCCTCTTTATCTCTTACAAAAGTACCGTTGATAATAAAAAACTCCTCACCGTGACGTATACTTATACTGTCGATATTATTAAAAAAGCTTTTTGTAAGTGACAGATAATGAATAGCATCCAGGATATTTGTCTTGCCAACCCCATTATTACCAACAATACAGTTTATTTTTGGCGAAAATTCCAGTTCAGCCTGGTCGTAGTTTTTGAAGTTGGTGAGAGATAATTTCCTAAGATACATAGTAGCGGTGTTACAGTATTGCGGATACATTAATTTATCCTTTACAAAATTAAGAAAAGATACATTGAAAAGACCAATAAATTTATTTAACTGATAACCAACATATTGTACAATGAAGTAATTCTTTCCCTTTTTTTAACTATTTGTTTTAAAATAATTTGAAAAAAATTACTTTTGCGGTGGTAAAAATTAATGTTGACAATTTATAACAGATATGGCAAAGAAGAAGAAAGGAGACAGCTCAAAGGGACTTAAGAATGTTGAGGAATCACTGACAAAAACAGAACAGTTCCTGGAACAGAATTACAAGTTATTAATTTATATATTGGGGACTATTGTTGTGCTGGTAGGTATTTTCTGGCTTGTAAGAATGTACATTTTGAACAGGAATGATGAAGCCCAGTCACAGATGTACCAGGCCGAAAGATATCTCGAAATAGATTCCCTTAAACTGGCACTATATGGTGACGGTAATTATCTGGGTTTCCTTGATATAGCCGATGAGTATAAACTAACCAGGACCGGTAATCTTGCCCACTATGGTGCCGGTATATGTTTCCTTCATCTTGGCCAGTATGAAGATGCCATTGAAATGCTGGAAAAATATACAAAGAAAGATAAAGTTATTGGCTCACTGGCAATTGGTGCAACAGGAGATGCCTGGGTTGAGATGGGCGATATTGATAAGGGCATAACAAAATATATTGAAGCAGCCGAATTTGCTGATAATTCATTTAACACTCCCCTGTTCCTTATGAAAGCCGGTGAACTTTATGAACTTAAAGGAGATTATGATAAGGCTCTTGAGATTTATGAGAGGATAGAGTCAGAGTATCCTGAAAGCACAGAAGGATCCTCTATCGAAAAATACATTGCCAGAGTAAAGCTTTTAAATAAGTAGAATGGGCACTACCAATCTATCTGCATATAATCCGGAGAGTATTCCCGATGCCGGCAATATGAGGTTTGGGATTGTAGTGTCGGATTGGAATAGTGAAATTACAGTGGCACTGCTTGATGGTACACAAAAGACCCTTATAAAGCACGGTGCAAAACCTGAAAATATCATCATCAGACATGTACCGGGGAGCTTTGAACTAAGACATGGTGCCAAAATAGTTGCTGATAATGATAATCCGGTTGCTGTGATCTGTGTCGGTTC
>CAZTXH010000044.1:7417-10514 GCA_964617415.1 uncultured Rikenellaceae bacterium
AGGTGAGACTCCTCATTTTACATATATCTGCCAGGGAGTTACAGAAGGAATAACACGACTGAATATCGATTATAAAATACCATTCATATTCGGTGTTCTTACTACTGATACGCATCAGCAGGCTGCAGACCGGTCAGGTGGGAAAAATGGTAACAAGGGAGATGAAGCTGCCATAACTGCTATAAAGATGGCTGCACTTAACCGGGATATGAAATAATAGTATTAACGGAGTACTTTTCTTACAAAGGCCACAGTAAAATAGGCCATCAGGAATACCCCCATAAAACCTTCAATACTTGATACTACCCTTATAGAGCCATGGGGATAATGATCACCATAACCTATTGTAAAGAAGGTAATTGCACTATGGTAAAATGAACGGGCAACAATTCCCATCTGGTCGGATGTTGAAGAAATAATATCAGAATTCGTAGTAAAAATTATTAAAGTATAAATGATACTGAAAATGACATATGCCACGATCATTGAAATAAGCACTCTGGCCGGATTTGTCGCATAGAGCCCCATTGCATCAAAGATCAGCCATTTAAATCCATTAGGAATATAGCTCAGGATTTTTACCAGCCCTCCTTTTTCTTTCTGTTCAGTAAGCCATGATTTTGATTCAAAACGTTTAAACATAACATAAGCTTCATCTTCATCGGAATAGTTGCCGGTACTATTGAAATTCTCCTTCAATATTCTGAATTGTTCTGCTTTCTGTCTCAGCGTTATTCCCTCCTGCTTGCTGATTATCTGTTTACATTTATTTCGTTCCCAATCGATATATAACTTTCCGATAAGCCGCATACCCGACATATTCAGGAACTTGATATCAACAGGAAAATCATATGGTTCGAGATCGACAATATCGCGTACAATAGTATCTGAAACATCCAAAATATTTGCCTTTGCAAGCCGCAGGTCAAAATAATGGTCAAGATGGCATGATTTAAGAGATATTGCCTGGAACCGTGATTCATAAAAAGTAACATCACCATTCCCGAAGCTTGTTCTCTCAAATGTTATTTCAGTATTATCCATCTCCATAAGATTGAAATTCTTTGGACCTGTTCCCATCACTGCCTTTTTAAACTGAATCTTACCAGCCTTGCAGGACGCACCTTCAAAATTGACCTCACCATCACCAAATACTGACCGGTTGAAGTTTATCCTTCCTGAACCGAAATCCACTGTTCGGAAGTCGACTCTGCTGTTCCCGAATTCTGTTCTATCAAAAGAGATATCACTATCACCAAATACCGAATAATGAAAGTCAACCTTGCCACCGGTTATACGTGTCACCTTAAAATTAAACTTACCATTATTAAAAAGTGTATTGATAAAAAGAAGCTCTCCGCTGTTGAATTCTGTATTTGCAAAACTCACCTCTCCATTTCCGAATTGAATATCCTGGAAATCCTTTATGCCATCGTTTACAATAACATTCTTAAACATAAAATCACCTTCACCAAAGACAGCTCCTGTAAATTCTATATTACCGTCATTGAAAAAAGCATTTGAGAAAATCACATTCCCTATTCCAAAACGGGCCCAGGAGAATGATACTTTACCTTTCCCGAAATGTGTCCCATCAAAACTGACATCACCATCAGAAAAAGACGCATACGAAAAATCATTACATATGTTGGATTCGAAAAAAGCATTCTTTGCAGAAAACGCTTTAAGCATTATCAACTCTTTTTTTTCTATATTATTACGACGCCTAAAATCTGGTAATGAAAAGTCGGAGATATAACAATTATCAATTATTATATCTTTCCCTTTCTTAATGAGATCATATAGTACATTAACATCAATCACCCCAAATAATTCACTACTAATTTCTTTTCCCTCAGCATCAAAAAAAGTTATTATTGCAGTACGGGGAGTTGTACTGCCATTATCAGCAATAAACTTTACATCTTTAATATTGACGTGGTAGCTTTTATACCCGGTTTTCATCAAGGCTGGATTATTTTGAGATACCAAGGTATAAAAAAAAATGACCTGTCATAATGTCTAGCGCATACAGAGTGCCCTATACGGACAGTAAGAGCATTTATTCCACTCATCGTAAGTCATGAAAAATGATTCGTTCGGGCTGAAAATAGCTTTCACTGTTGCAGTAAGCTTGTTAATATATTCCTGCCTGATAGATTCGTAATCATCTATGAATATTTCATCATTCTTACCGGACTTTATTCTGAGGAGTTCGTTGTACTTTAATCTCTTTATCTGATATACTGAAGGCCTTACCTTAACATCCTTATTTTCATTCAGGTATCCTTCACAATATAACAGTGTCTGAAGCCAGCCATCATAATCCTTTTGCCTGTCATCCCTGAAAAGATCTTCTATAGACTTAATTGAGTCAGCTATAGTACCTGTTTTGTAATCGAGTATCCTTGTATTTCCATCCTTCAGATCCACACGGTCAATAACCCCTCCGGTCATAATCCTGATCCCTGTATTTTCATCTCCAATGTTTATTGGAAAAGCTACAGGTGTCTCAAGACCAATTATACTAAATGGTGCAATGGTTATGTCTCTTTTCAGCACTCTCAAAATATATTCTATTAGTACTTCTCTTACTATCAGCTCATTACCTGTAACAACACTGCCATTTTTCCTCCCAAAGAATTTTTTAATATTTCTGTTAATAAGTGCAGATAATGCTTTACGATCATCAATAATTGAATTAATCGTCTCCTCCTTTATACTTTTTCCCTTGAATACCTCATAAAGGCTTCTAACAGATTCATGCAGAATAGTTCCCAGCATTGCGGGATCAATATCGCCTGTTACCTCATCCGGCTCTTTCAGCCCGCATACATACCTGTAGTAGAACTTCATTCTGCAGTTTAACCATGTATTGATAGCGGATGGAGAGAGTATTCGTCCCTGTTTTCCAAGCGAGTATCTCTCCAAAAGCTGAAGCCGGTGTTCATCAGTACGTTCAATTACTTCGTTCACATTTCCTAAATTCCTGATCACAAAGTTCAAATTATGCATTTCAGGTTTTAACAATGGTTCATACTTCATCTGTTGAAGAAACCTGCTCATCTCTCCCGTTCTGAGCCCCTCAGGATTAGAA
>CAZTXH010000045.1:0-10461 GCA_964617415.1 uncultured Rikenellaceae bacterium
ACCCTTCCCTGTTCAGTAGTATAAAGCTTTGCCGTAACTAGCAATGATGCCAATGCTACTCCCTGAGGATTTGCCTCTGAAAAATAGAGTTCGCTTGTAAAATATTTTATTGAAAGAATAGATTCATTATCAGATACATGTTTGATATTATACAGAGGGTTTAATGAGTTTTTTGTAGGATTGTACAGGTATGAGAGATCCTTCGTGTCAACAGGAACACGGGTTGTCCTGCAGGATATAATTAGTGCAGGGATTACAACTAATGCTATTGTAAGACTTATTATGCTGTTAATATATTTTTTATGCAGATTCATCACTGAGTGAATTTTTTAATTCTTTCTTTTTTCCATTCTATTCTTATTCTGCACAGCTCTTTATTATCAGTTGTACGGAAAACAGAATGGTTAAAAAAAATAGTCTTTCCTTCTTCTTTTGATGTTCTGATAGAGATCTCTTCATCATATACTGATTCCGCAAGATAATTTATTTCTACTGAACATGGAAAATGGTTCAAAATGAAATCCAGCTCATAATTATCACACACCCATTTAAGATAATTGACATTATTTGTATGCAGGTTTATATCAAGGTCGCTTATCCTTACCTTTGATACCAATGATACTTTCCCGTCAGATGAGACTTCTTCAATTTTTTCTGCCACTCTGGCGGTGGGTTTAATTGACTGATTAACAGAGTTATATTGGGAAAGTAGCTCACCTGGCCTTTGTATTTTTTTCGTTGTGCGGTCAATGATCAGCCATGATGATGAAGCAGATGCAATCTCTTTACCATCGGGATAATGTAATTCATAATATCTGAGTGCAAAGAATTTATCAATACCGGATGGCCATGTTTTAACAACAATTTCATTATTCCAGAATGGCAGGTCATGAATTACCGCAAACATTCTTGAGAGAACCCAGAAATGATTTTTTTTAAGGAGGTCGTCTCTGCCAAATCCCAGTTTTACAGCATGTTCTGAGGCGATATCCTGCATATAATTGAATAGGGACCATAGATTTATTCTTCCTTCCGGACCTGTTTCATAAACATATACCCGGTATTCTTTAAACATTTGCTGTGGTTCCATTATCAATTATTATTTTTTAAGAAAACTTTCACATCGTGAGTATATTGTTCCCATCTCTTCATTTCCTTATCATGATGTTCCCTGAGCTCCTGGTATTTCTTATATAGTCCATCCATTTCATCAGCTGGTTTGCCGGGCTTACTCAGGGCATTGTCAAGCAGAGCTATTTCTGATTCCAGCTTTTCGATCTTTGTTTCTGATTCTTCAAGTTTTTTCCTTAGTTTTCTCAGGTTACGTTCATATTCCTTCTTTTCGAGATATTTTTGCTTATTTGATGAATGCTTATTATTTCCTGTAGTCTTTACACCTGGATCTTTCTTTTCTATTTCCCTGAGGTTTTCAATTTTTTTCTTTCTCAGAAAATCATATACACCGCCTATATTTTCCTTTATCTTTTTATTCCTGAATTCAAATATTTTGTCTGCTATCCCGTTGAGGAAATCCCTGTCGTGTGATACAACAATTAATGTGCCATCATATTTTACCAGTGCCTGTTTAAGAATATCCTTTGATCTCATGTCGAGATGATTAGTTGGTTCATCAAGGACAAGCAGGTTATGAGGTTCGAGCAGGAGTCTTACAAGGGCTAATCTGGACCGTTCACCTCCTGAGAGGACTTTAACTTTATTGTCTATGTCATCACCCCTGAACAGGAAAGCTCCAAGTATATCGCGCATCCTGGTCCTTATCTCTCCTTTTGCAACATCGTCGATAGTTTGGAATACTGTTTTTGTTTCATCGAGCAGCTCATCCTGGTTCTGGGCAAAATAGCCGATCCTGACATTATGACCTTTTTTCAGTGATCCTTCATGATCAAGTTCTCCGATTATGATCCTTGAGAGCGTCGTCTTACCCTCACCATTTCTTCCCACAAAAGCCACTTTTTCACCCCGGTGTACCTTAAGATCGATTTTGTCAAGGACATGATTCTTACCAAAGCTTTTAGAAAGTTGTTCCACTTCAACGACTGTAGTACCTGAACGGGGTGAGGGAGGGAATCTTATATTGATGGCACTGTTATCCTCCTCATCAACTTCAATTCTTTCCAATTTATTAAGTTGCTTGATTTTTGATTGTACCTGAACAGCTTTAGTGGCTTTATAGCGGAATCTTTCAATAAATCTTTCTGTATCCTCTATCATTTTCTGCTGGTTCCTGAAAGCTGCTATCTGCTGTTCCCTTCTCTCTTTCCTTAATTCAATAAATTTCGACCATGGTACCTGGTAATCATAGATTTTACCCAGAGATATTTCTATCGTGCGGGATGTCACATTATCGAGGAATGCCCTGTCGTGTGAGACAAGTACCACTGCTCCCTTATAATTTGCCAGAAAATTCTCGAGCCATTGAATCGATTCAATATCAATGTGATTTGTTGGTTCATCGAGAAGAAAGAGAGATGGTTTTTTAAGAAGTACTTTGGCAAGTTCAATTCGCATACGCCAGCCACCACTTAACTCACGCGTAGGCCGGTTAAAATCTTCCTTTTCAAATCCCAGGCCAATAAGTGTTCTTTCTGCTTCAGCGAGATAACTATTGCCACCGAGTATCCTGTATCTTTCCTCAATAAGTGTCAGATGATCACAAAGCTTTAAATATTCGTCTGAATGGTAATCGTTCCTGGCTTCAATCTCACGGCTACAGCGATCAATCTCTTTCGAAAGATCAATAAAATCGGAAAATGCAGTAATAACATCATTCATTATTGTTGTTGAATCACTTATCTTCATCTGTTGAGGAAGATATGCGATAGTAACATCCTTTGATTTATCAATATGGCCCGATGTAGGACTTTGTAAACCGGCAATCACATTAAGAAGTGTTGATTTACCTGATCCGTTTTTCCCTGCCAGACCAATACGGTCCTGATCATTGATAAGAAACGAGATGTCTGTCAACAGGTCAAAACTGCCAAATGATACTGATAAATTCTGGACGGAAATCATTGTTTAATAATAGCTGGGCAAATATAGAAAAAGTATACCAGCCTTAGAAGAAGGGTATATTTCAATATCAATTATCTTTACGCGTAATAATATGCATTAAATGCCCTCTGATTATTTGAATATGAATAACAAGATACACTTTATCAGGTTTGTAATATTTTTTTCATCAGTAATTATCACGGTATCTTCCTGTAAGAAGGATGATTACAAACCGGTCTATGATCATTTTGTGTCTGAGGAACTTGTTTTAACCTATTCAACAACATCCATTAACAATATGCTGGAAGCAGGTGTACAAATGTATCCCGGATTGAGCGATATAAAACCTTATATCGAAAGCGATGTGAATGTACATAAGATGGTTTATATGACAACTATTGACGGAGAGGCGATTGAGGCCTCAGGTTTGGTTTGTGTACCTGTCACTCCTGGCCAGTACCCTGTACTTAGTTTTCAGAACGGAACCAATACTTTAAATGAATATGCACCATCGGAATATGTTATAAACCCGTCATATCAGCTTGTTGAATATATAGCTTCCATGGGATTTATCGTTGTAATACCCGATTATCCCGGATTTGGTGAGTCAAGTCATATACCACACCCATATCTTGTTACTGAGCCCACGGTCACCTCAGTGGTTGATATGCTATATGCTCTTGATGAAAGTTATGAATATGAATTTACAGGGACAGAATTAAAAGATGAGTATTATCTTCTTGGTTATTCCCAGGGAGGGTGGGCAACCCTTAATCTTCACAAGGCATTGGAGCTAGAATATTCCGATGATTTTGATCTTGCCGGAAGTGTTTGCGGTGCAGGTCCATATAATATGTTAAATCTTTTTAATGAAATGACCGATAGTGTAGAATACCAGATTCCGGCATATCTTGGATACATTGTTAACGCATATTCATATTATAATCAGTTTACCAATTCAGTATGTGATATTTTTCAAAGGCCCTATTGTGAAAACCTTAGCTCTCTTTATAATGGAACTCTTTCAATAACAGAGATCAATGAACAGCTGACAACAGTAATATCTGATCTCTTCAATACTGATTTTCTTACAGGTTTTGAATCATTGTCCTCTTATTCGTCTGTTCGTGAGGCTCTTATAAACAACAGTGTTTCTGCATGGATTACTGAGAAGCCTGTTCTTTTTATACATGGTTCAGGTGACACACATGTAAGTGTAACAGCAACAGAGATAATGTATGATGCTTTGATAGAAGCCGGGACATCACAGGATATCTGTACCAAAGTTATTTTCCCCGATCTTAATCATACTGATGCTGCTCTACCCAGCATGATTGAAGGTCTTCTTTTTATTCTTGACCTTAAAGATAATTAGCACTGGAATGGGAAGAAAGAATGAGCTGCCCCTACTCGAAAAAATAATGATTACCGATATTGGTGCCGAAGGTAATGCTCTGGCAAAAGTCAATAATCAGGTTGTCTTCGTGCCAATGCTTATCCCTGGTGATATTGTCGATATTAAGATTACAAAGAAAAAGAGGAATTATTTGGAAGGGAGAGCTATCAGGTTCCATAAATATTCAGACGACAGAGTTACCCCGGTTTGCCGCCATTTTGGAGTATGTGGAGGATGCAAGTGGCAGCACCTGCCTTATGACCTTCAGCTACACTATAAACAAAAACAGGTTGTAGATAATCTGTCACGGATCGGAAAAATAGATTTGCCGGATATTACTCCTATTTCCGGATCACCAAAGGTTTTAAGGTACAGGAACAAACTTGAGTTCTCTTTTTCCGATAAAAGATGGCTTACTACCGAGGAAATAAACTCTGACGAGGATTTTGAAAAAGAGGATGCACTGGGATTTCATATTCCCGGTATATATGATAAGGTACTGGATATCACGGAATGTCACCTTCAGCCGGAACCATCCAATGCTATAAGGGATTCAGTCAGAAGATATGCTCATAAAAATTGCCTGAGGTTTTTTAATCCACGTCAGCAGACAGGCTTCCTGAGGAACATGGTGATCCGTAATTCATCTGATGGAGAATTTATGGTTATTGTCGTTTTTTTTCATGATGAACCTGAACGAAGAGACAAGCTTCTTGATCATCTTGCATCTGAATTTAGCTGTATCACCTCCCTCTATTATGTTATCAATTCCAAACGGAACGATTCTCTTTCTGATCAGACACCTGTGTTATACAGGGGGAAGGATCATCTTGTAGAGGAGATGGATGGATTGAAATTCAGGATAGGTCCCAAATCATTTTTTCAGACCAATACAATACAGGCCCTTTCATTATACCATATCATATCAGAAATGGCAGGCCTTGCGGGTAATGAGATCGTCTACGACCTTTATACCGGAACAGGTACCATAGCAAATTTTATAGCTTCAAGGGCTCAGAAAGTTATTGGTATTGAATACATTGAGGAGGCTGTAAGAGATGCTGCTTTAAATTCCGCTCTAAACAATATTAAGAATACTGAGTTTATCTCAGGAGATATCAGGCATATTATGTCGGATGATCTTATTGAAAAGCAGGGATATCCTGATATTATCATAACCGATCCTCCAAGGGCGGGGATGCATAAGGATGTAATTAAGAGGATCAGTTTCGCAGCATCACAAACGATAGTATATATAAGCTGTAATCCTGCAACCCAGGCTCGTGATATAGCTTTGCTATCCTCAGAATATAATGTTACCAGGGTGCAGCCTGTGGATATGTTCCCACAGACACATCATGTCGAGAATGTTGTTCTACTGGAAAGGAAAGAGCAGTAAAGGGGTATGACCAGTTGTAATGCAACGCAATTTAATGTATCTTTAACGTTTGGCATTCTGCTAAGGTGAGAGATGGCAGATAAAGATCAATATAATCCTGATATCATTGCCCTGATACAAAGCCAGGGAATAGATGATCATATTGCCAGCCTCAGGTATGCAGGGATTATTCAGAAAGCACTTATGCCTGATCCCGGATACCTGAAAGGTCTTCTGAAAAATCATTTTGTTCTTTTTCTGCCACGGGATATAGTAAGCGGCGATTTTTATTATGCTTTCAGTAAAAAGCAATGCCTGTGTATTGCTGCAGGTGATTGTACAGGACATGGGGTTCCTGGTGCACTTCTAAGTATTATGGGTATTAGTTTTCTCAATGAAATAATGCAGGCAAAATGTGAGCCTAAAGCCAACAGGGTTTTGAACATGATGAGGGAAAAAGTAATGAAGGCCCTTCACCAGACAGATAAGGGATCGGTCGCTAAAGATAGTATAGATCTGGGATTATGTTTAATTGATACTAATACCGGAAAACTTCAGTTTTCAGGTGCAAACAGGCCGTTGCTGATGATTAGGAAAGGGGAGCTTACAGAATTTAAGGCAGATAAGATGACTATCGGTCTTGCTCCACTGGTTGAGTATCCATTTACAAATCAGGTTATTGACACACAACCAGGAGACAGCTTTTATCTCTTCTCTGATGGTTTTGCCGACCAGTTCGGTGAGCAGACAGATAAGAAATTTAAACATAAACACCTGAAACGAGTGATAACATCAATGTATGGAATGCCAATGACAAAACAGAGGAAAATGCTCGAGAACACTTTTAATGACTGGAAGGGTAATACGCAGCAGATAGACGATGTTCTTGTGCTGGGTTTTCAAGTATAATTGATTTGTTATGATGAAACTTACAGCATTCAGGATCAAAAACTTCCGTTCAATAGTCGACACCGGATGGCAATTCCTTTCACCCGATAACATAACTTGTCTTATTGGTCAGAACGAATCAGGTAAAACATCCATCCTGGAGGCCCTGCGGGTATTTTATTCAGGAGTTATTACAGAAGATGTTCTTCGCAGTGATCTTTCGTTGCCGGAGGTAAGCTGCCGGTTCACTATACCGAAGGGATGGCTTCTGAAAGTTACTGATAACCATGGGACTGAATTAAAAGAACTTCTCTCAGGTCTTGATCATATTGAACTGACAAGAGTATGGATTGCTGACCTCTCATCCCTCATCGTAGTAAGCGGCGAAATAAGCCAGTATCTTGATTCCCTTGAAGATGCCTGGCGTTTATATCTGGGTGACGTTACAGTTAAACTGGAACAGGAATCCACTATAATAAGTGAAAATGAGAAGAAGCTTGCTGACCTGAACACACAAGAATCGGAAACAAAAACCAGTCTGCAATCCATTGAGATGAAACTTAAGAGATTCAGGTTGTTTGGAAAGAAATCTCAATCATCAGATTCTGTTGATAACAAACAAATCACCAGTCTGAAAAAAGAGCTTAAGGAGATTAATGAAAGACGTAAAGCTCTGTCTGCTGAACTCAGTTCAAAACAAGAGGTTAAAAAGACTGCTGAGAAATGGAAGCAATTAATGGAAGAATTTGTTACTCTTGATAACCACATGGAAGAACTGTCAGTTAAGCTGGAGGAGAGACACCAGAAAATGACACTATTGTTGCGACCTGATGATGAGGATGATCTTGAATGGAGAACTGTTCTTAATGATTTCAAAAAAACTCGGACCGAAAGGAATCAGAAAAAATCTGAACTCGACAGACACATAGCTATGTCGGGTTATATAATAGAAGGAAAAACGCAAGAGGAAGCGGAAAAGAAAGTGGATGAGATCATTCAATCATATAAATCGCAGTATAACAGCGAGATATTGGGAAGGAAGTATTTTGAGTTCTGCCCGGTTTTTGAGCTATTTGAGGACTTCGGAAGCCTTTTGCCCAACCGCATAGATATGGATGATATTGTTACTGGTAACGACCAGGTGGAGGGTTATAAGGCGGCACGCAGTTTCCTTTCAATTGCACAGCTCGACTATTCATTTTTCCAGCAACCTTCAAGCCGCATACTGAAGCAGAAGATTGAGAACCTCAATCACACTTTGACACGTAATTTTCAAGATTTCTGGCAGCAATCTATCGGGCGCAATAATAAGATAAACATTCAGTTTGAGCTGGATCATTATAGTGCTACTTATGGAGATAAAGCAGGCAAGCCTTATCTTGAATTCTGGATAAAGGATGAGGGAGAAAGGTTGTATCCCAAGCAAAGGAGCCGGGGTGTCCGATGGTTTTTGTCTTTTTATATGGAACTGAAGGCAGCGGCAAACATAAATAAAAAGATGATACTGCTTGTTGATGAACCGGGAGTGAGTCTTCATGCAAGAGCACAGGAAGATGTGCTTAAGGTGTTTGAAGATATCAAGGATAAGATACAGGTGATATATACTACCCATTCACCAAATCTTGTTGAGATAAGCAAGCTGCATCGTGTTATGGCGGTTCAGAGAGATGATCTCGATAACCTTAGAAGCGCAACCAGGATACTTGATCCTTTGAAACTTTCAGCTGCCTCTCCCGATACGCTCTCTCCACTACAGAGTATACTTGGTAATCCGGCTGCCAGTGAGGGTTTTTCATCAAAAAAGATCAACCTGATAGTGAATGATACCGGTTCGTTTTATATATTAAATGCAATCTTCATCCTTAGCGGTTTTAAGGGGAAGGTCAGTGTTATTCCCTCTACCAACGTTTCTTCAATACCTTTACTATGTAATATTCTGATGGGATGGGGACTCGATTTTGCAGTATTACTGTTTGAAAATGAAGAGGAGAATAAAATGCACGATCTGCTTATAGAGACTGTCTTCAAGACTGACAGCAGCGGACGTAACATGATAATAAGTTTACCAGGATTATTCTATAATGCAGAGGATCTTTTATCAACACTCGATTTCAAGAACTATATTTTAAAAAGCCGTGAAGGTATAACAGTAGCTAATTCAGATTATATAAAAGAAAAGGAGAAACCCCGCAATTATCTGTTCTCAAAATTCCTTTCAGATGTTAAATCAGGAGCTGTAAAGATATCTGATTTTGATGAAGAGACACTGGAGAATTTCAGACAGGTGATTGATATTTTCGAGGGCTTGAAATAAGTAATTAATTATTTTGTACATAGCGTGTGATTTTCTAATTTTGTCGCGCTTGTTAGTTACCTCTTTTGCCAAGGCTACAGAGGTCAGAGGGAGAGATGGGTGAGTGGTTTAAACCAGTAGTTTGCTAAACTGCCGTATGGGTAACCGTACCGGGGGTTCGAATCCCCCTCTCTCCGCAAAGCTAAATTACTCCCGCAGTAAGCTGCGGGATTTTTGTTTTTCAGATATCCGGACCAGGCTTGCCTGAGTAAGGATAGATGAAAAACAAAAATACATGGCGAGTGAAACGAGCCTGGAGTAATTTGGCTTTGCAGGTCCTCCAAAGGGGATCGCGAGCGAACGAAGTGAGCGAGCAATCCCTCTCACCACACCCATGGAACCAAACGATACCTGACTTTTTGTGCATAATCAGCATATCCCGGCAGTTCTTCCTGTAATGTGTTATCTTCCAGATAAGTGCGTATAAAAAGTGTAATTATCATACCTCCCCCCAGTCCGACAAGAGGAGAGAGTATTTTATCAAATGATTTGATAAACCCATGCTTCCTACCAGTTCCACCTCCATGATATCAATAATGGTAATTGTGGAATTGCGACGATAAAGAATAACATCAGTACAATGGCACGTAATGGGATCCTCATAATTCTAAATACTAATTATCACTTATATATTTACTCAAATATAGAATTTTAGTTGTATAAATTACCTGCCATGGATCGACAATTAGCTCTGTTCTTTTTGTAATATTATTTAATCAATGATATTATAAAGGTTAGACAACGAAAATGGTCATTGGTCAAAATATGAAGCGGTTATATTGAAAAACCGGAAAAATATAGTATCTTTCAGGGTTGTAGTTACATGAAATAATAAAGAAAAAATATAACGGGGATTTTAAAAGGTAAAAAAATGAAAAAGTATCATCTTCATAAGACTCTTTTGATACTGGCGGGTATGCTTTTATTACAGATCCATCCGGTATGGTCCCAGCAAAACTATCTTTCATATAGTCCTGATGATAAGTCTGTATCCTTCTTTGACAATTTTGATGATAATTCAAAGCAATGGATAACTGATAACCTCTGGATAAGCGGTAATATTACAGACGGCCATTATGATATCACCTGTAAGAATTACCAGATGTCTACAGGTCTCTCTTATAAGATGGTGGTTCTTGAACCGGGACGTGATTATGAGATTGAAGCGGCAATTAGAGTCATTAAAGGTACCGGAGCTCTTGTATTCGGGATGAATGATAAATATGATCATTACAGGGTTGAGATATCCGATAATAACTCCCTGGACGTACTTAAAGATACTCCTTCAAGGAGGAAAAAGGTAGAAAAACTATATAGAGGTCCAGGCGATTTTCGGATAAGTAGAAATGCGTATAATAAACTTACTGTTAGGTCTATAGGGGATATCTTTTATATTTTTGCAAATGAGATCCTTGTAGGTCAGTTTACAGG
>CAZTXH010000046.1:0-5528 GCA_964617415.1 uncultured Rikenellaceae bacterium
ATCCTGCTCTCCCACTGGAACCTGAGAGATGAACTTAAAGCAGACTATGCTGATACAGAAAATGGAGAGGAAAAACAAGAAATGATAGCCATGGTGATGGAACGTATTGTAAAACAGGATATTCCGGAAATAGTGATAAATTGTCCCGATTATGAATGGGATCCGTTTGAAAACAAGGTTACCAAGGATGGAGATGCTATTGATGCCATACCTGAACCCGATATCCGCTATCAGCTGATATTGAATTCATTCAGGGCAATGAAAGATATTGATCCTTATAACCCGGAAATGAACACAGCTCTTCTCAGGAAATTCTCATGGGAAATGGAAATCTCACAGGAGGAGATTGAAGAACTTTTCGATTCATACATGAGATCACCACAGCTTATTAAGATTGCCTCATTGATAAAGGAAAGACTTGGACGCGATCTTAAACCCTATGATATATGGTATGATGGATTCAAAACACGTAGCACTATTCCTGAAGATCTTCTCACTGCAAAGACTTCAGCCCTTTATCCAACACCGGAAGCATTTAAGAAAAATATGCCTTCAATGCTTATGAAACTGGGCTGGAGTCCTGAAAGAGCAAATTACCTGGCCGATAAAATAGTAGTAGATCCTGCACGTGGATCGGGTCATGCCTGGGGTGCCGCAATGAAAGGAGCCGTTTCACACCTTCGTACACGTATTTCAGAAAAAGGGATGGATTACAAAGGCTATAATATTGCGGTACACGAATTTGGACATAATGTTGAACAGACAATCACTCTTTATGATGTGGATAATTACATGATGTCAGGTGTGCCGAATACAGCATTCACTGAAGCTATGGCATATATCTTCCAGGATCGCGATCTTATGCTGCTCGGAATGAAAGATGAAAATCCTGATAAGGAGAAAATGGTAATACTGGATGCAGCCTGGTCGCTTATGGAAATAATGGGTATGGGTCTGGTGGAAATGCTTAACTGGAGCTGGCTGTATGAAAATCCGGATGCCTCAGCCTCACAGTTTAAAGAAGCAGTAATAAGTAATGCTCTTAAAACCTGGAATAAGTATTTTGCCCCTGTCATAGGAGTAAAAGACTCACCCCTGCTTGCTATTTATTCACATACAGTAAATGACCCTCTTTATCTGCCAAATTATTCATACGGAAGTATAATTCAGTACCAGCTTGAAGAATATCTTAAAGGTAAAAATCTGACGGAGGAACTTGACCGTATCTTCAAACAGGGCCGGCTAACACCCCAACAATGGATGATAGGGGCCGTAGGATCAAAAATATCAACAGAGCCTCTTCTGCAGGCACTGGAGAAAGTACTTAAATAAATACAGGGTGGACTTAAAAGATTAATTGACATTGTTACCAGACAGGTATGGTATATGATTATATTGTTATAGGCTCCGGCTTTGGAGGGAGTGTAGCAAGCTTACGCCTTGTGGAAAAAGGATATAAAGTGCTTACCATTGAACAAGGCAGGCGCTTTAATCCCTCCGATTTTCCTAAGACAAACTGGAACCTTCCAAAATACCTGTGGGTTCCTTCATTAAGGTGCTTTGGATTTCAAAAGCTCTCGTTTTATACTACTGCAAGCATATTAAGCGGTACAGGAGTAGGCGGAGGAAGCCTTGTCTATGCAAATACCCTTTATAAACCAAAAGATGAATTTTTCCGTAACCCCTCATGGAATCGTTTTGGCGACTGGAAAAAGATACTTGAACCCTTTTATACAACAGCATCATT
The DNA here is from genome assembly GCA_964617415.1 of uncultured Rikenellaceae bacterium. Classification (GTDB taxonomy): domain Bacteria; phylum Bacteroidota; class Bacteroidia; order Bacteroidales; family VadinHA17; genus LD21. The sequence continues at coordinate 1,748 of CAZTXH010000046.1, forward strand.
CATGCTCGGAAGGGAAAAATATAATAAGCTCAACATTGAAGATATTGTACTTGAGGAGGTGTCAAAAGAAATGGATGCACATGACTCCTTTGAAACAGTATATGTCGGGGTGAATCTTGATGGAGATGAAGAGGAGTGTGACCCCTATTTCAGCGGCCTCGGTCCTATGAGGGAAAGGTGTACAGAATGTGGTGGCTGTATGGTGGGATGCCGTGAAAATGCAAAAAACACTCTCGACAGGAATTATCTCTGGTTTGCAGAAAAACTTGGACTTGAAATACTTCCTGAGACAAAAGTGGAAAAGATCATATTTAAAGATAATTTATACCACGTAGAAACAAAATCTATCACCTCATTCGTCAGAAAAAAAAGAAAGAGTTTTAAAACCTTAGGTATCATTATAGCCGCCGGAACCCTAGGAACAATGGAGCTTCTACTCAAACAAAAATACAAGTTTGCCACCCTCCCATTATTATCAGAAACACTGGGCAATGAACTCAGAACCAATGCAGAGACACTCAGTGCAGTGTCAGGAGCAAAAGAAAAGCTGAATAACGGTGTTGCAATAACTTCAGTATTTCACCCTGATAGTCACTCACATGTTGAAATAGTAAAATACCCCGATAATTCTAATGCCATGAAATGGTTTTTCGGGCTTTCAGCTGAGGGAGCTTCGACAATCGTTGGCAGAACGCTTAAGCTTTTTCGGAACACACTGTGTCATCCTGTTAAATTTCTGAGGACTTTCTTCAATCTTAAATGGTCTAGCAGGATGGTGATATTCCTTACTATGCAAACAGTTGATAATGCCATGAAGATGATCTGGAAAAAGACATTTTTTGGTGGCAAGATGAAGATCGATAATAGCGGACAAAAAAAGGTGCCTGCATATATTCCTGTAGGACAAGAAGTCATGGAACGATACGCAAAGAAGGTAAATGGAGTGGCACAAAATATACTACTGGAAGTCTTCTTCAACAGACCAACTACTGCACATATACTGGGAGGCTGCCCAATGTCAGAATCAATTAATAAGGGGGTTGTTGACAGGAATCTTAAAGTACATGGTTATCCGGAAATGTATATAACTGACGGATCAATAGTACAGGGAAATATAGGGGTAAATCCTGCACTCACTATTACAGCACTCTCAGAATATGCGATGAACAGTATTCCACCAAAAGAGGGAGCAGTTCAAAAAAAAATAACCAAACAATTAATACTTCTTGAAAAAGAATGGAAAAAGAAGAAATCCGATTAATACTTGAGAACCAGAGGAGATTCTTTGAGACAGGTAATACTCTGGATATAAGGTTTCGAATCAATATCCTTAAAAAATTAAAATCATTGATAATCGAGCATGAACAGGATATCAAAGATGCCTTATGGAAAGATTTTCATAAACCCGGGTGTGAAGTAATCTCATCGGAGATCCAATTTGTAATAAAAGAACTGAACCTGGCTATCAGGAAACTCAGAAGCTGGGCAAAACCGAAGAGAGTCAGGACTCCACTGGTTCATTTTATTGCTAAGAGTTATATTTCTCCTCAACCTTATGGCCAGGTTCTGGTACTTTCACCATGGAATTTCCCTTTCCAGCTTTCTTTTATACCAGTTTTGAGCGCACTGGCTGCCGGTAATTGTGTCGTGCTGAAAATGTCACAGCGTGTTCCGTTTACAAGTAATGTTATTAAGAAAATTGCAGATAACTTTTCTAAGGACCTTTTTGCAGTGATAAGAGGAGATTACTCAATAAGTGATTATCTGCTCGACTATAATTTCGACTATATCTTCTTTACAGGTAGCAACAATATTGGCCGGCATGTAATGGGTAAAGCTTCTGTCAATTTAACACCAGTCACTCTTGAGCTTGGTGGCAAAAACCCATGTGTTGTTACTGCTGATGCAAGACTCGATTTTGCAGTAAAAAGGATTGCCTGGGGAAAATTCTATAATGCCGGACAAACATGTGTGGCTCCCGATTATGTGTTGATTGACAGAAAGATAAAAGATCGATTTCTCGATCTTATTATAAAGGAAATAAGATCATTCTATGGAGATGACCCAGAACAGAGTGATGATTACCCCCGTATAATAGATGATAAGAGTGCCTCCCGGCTGGCATCTTTAATGACAACAGGACAAGTTGTCACCGGAGGAAATGTTGATCCGAAAAACCATTATGTTTCTCCTACAGTAATTAAAGACATAAAGGCTGATGATCCAATAATGAATGGAGAGATATTTGGTCCGGTGCTTCCTGTTATAGATTATGAAAACTTCGGAGAGGTGTACGGAATTATTGAAAGAAATCCCCAACCACTTACTGCCTATATTTTCACCAGGGATAAAAAGAGTGCATGTGAATTCCTGTCTAAAGTAAGGTGTGGATCAGCAGCAATCAATGATACTGTTATACAATTTGCCACACCGTTTCTTCCTTTTGGTGGTGTTGGTCCGAGTGGTATGGGGAGATATCATGGTAAAAAATCATTTGAAACCTTTTCAAATATGAGAGCAGTAATGGTGAAATCAAACCTTATTGATTTTTTCGTAAGATATCCCCCTTTAAGGAAAAAATTTTTAAATGGTTTATGAGGTAGAAACTTGGTTCCGGGTTCCGGGTTGTAATATGACAATGCCTAAATAGCGTTGACTTTTTTATTAGCAGCCTAAATGTTGATTAATTTTTTGTAATTTGTTGTCTCTAATAAGAAAGGTGCAGCAGACAGGAAAAATACTGATAATTGTGGGACTAGTACTGCTGGTTGCAGGGTTAATAATCTATTTTGCAGGTAATAAGCTCGGATGGCTGGGTCATTTGCCAGGAGATATAAGGATAGAAAGGGAGAACTTCAAACTTTATATCCCCATTACCACAATGTTGCTAGTAAGTATAGTCCTCTCATTAATACTATATCTGATCAGGAAGATCTTTTAAGATTCTTTCTTCTTATTCTTTTGAGATAATCATGAATATTAAAAACAATCGACATTAATAATGCTGCCAGGAATAAATATAATGTCATTTTATCGACAAGGTTTGCATTGAAACTGAGTCCGGTAAGCCTGTCAGCAAGGTACTTAATATATGATGTTGGAAGATCTGTTTCTCCAAGCTTACGTAGGATATTAAAATGCCAGTCTGTAAGCGGACAATAACCCATGGTTCCCACTATTAATCCAAGGAACAACCATGAAGCTCCTGTCAGTGAAAGGGTGACCAGGTTAAGAACTCTTGTCTTCTTCCATATCCAGCCAAAAACGTTGAATATTATCAGTGATGTATGGAAGATGACGAAGAATATGTCCAGAATATGATAAATCATTGAAACATGTTTATGGTTTTGTCACTTCAAGCTCCCCTCCTTGGATAGCCTGTCCCGCGAAGCTTTAACGAAGCGGGAGGTTGGTGATGGGTATTTAAAGGATTTCAATCATCAATTATCATTCTATCTCCTTCTGATAGATCCTGTATCTCCTCAGTGGTTTTGCATTAAGTTTCCTGATGGCATTATTCATGGGTGTATTATCCTCAAGGACATAGTTTATCTCCATGTATGCCTCGGGAGAATAGAGTGATTCACATATAGCCCTGTACAAAAGACTGTCAATACCTTTTTTCTGGTATTGAGGAATTACACCAATGGCGAACATCCTGTAATTTTTCAACCTTGGAATTCCGAATAACAATTTTATCCAACCAAATGGAAGAAGCCGTCCATTAAGGTTCTTGATCAGGCAGTTAATATCAGGTATTGTAATAGCAAATCCTATAGGC
>CAZTXH010000046.1:5538-10408 GCA_964617415.1 uncultured Rikenellaceae bacterium
CCTTTTCATCTTCAGCGAACAATACACCTTTCGGATGGATTATTTGTTTAAGGTCGTGTGCTATCGCTTCAGCTTCTTCCCGTGTCACACTAGTAAATCCCCAGTTATCTACAAGGCTTTCATTTGAAAGCTCAATTACCCTCAGGACCTCTTCATCATATTGCTTCATATTAAGCTGGCGAATACTAATGTTGTACCTTTTCTTTACATCATCAGTAAGTGTCATTATCCTTTCAGGAATAGTATATCCTTCTTTGACCGAAATATAATAAACAAGAAGATCCTTAACTTTTTCCAAACCGTATAAGGTGAGGTGATCAATATAGTATTCAGGATTATACGGAGCCATAACTGTGGGAGAAGGGGTAAATCCTTCGATAACCAGACCCCACTCCTGTGATACAAAACTCCATGGTCCCTGCATAAGTTTCATGCCTTTATCCTTCAACCACGCCTCGGCAGTTTTAAGTAATATCAAAGAGGCTTCTTTATCGTTGATACAATCATAATATCCAAAGAGACCAATAGGTTCTTTCCATGTTCCCAGCGCAAGTGTGTCGATAAATGCAGCGATTTTCCCAATCATCCTGTTTTTATCAGCCAAAATAAACAGCTTATAATCAATATGTTCCAGCGATGGATTCTTTTTCTTATTGAATTGTCCGCTTAATTCACTACGTAATGGAGGTACCCATATTGTATCATTCTTATAGAACTGATAAGGGAATCTGATAAATCTCTTCAGATCGGATACCGAGTCAACCGGGATAATCTGCATTCTTATTTTTATTTTACAGTTTTATCGAGGGGACGGCCAAGGCTCTCATACAGATTTCTTCTCCCGGCCTTGTCATTTTTAAGTACTTCGTTTGCATATATTGCAACCTGTTCTGCAACTGCTCTTGGTATAACAATAACGCCGTCGCCATCAGCAACTACCACATCTCCCGGACAAACCAGTACTCCTCCTATTGTTACCGGCCTGTTTACTGACTCAATCTCGTTTCTGCCCGGTCGTATTCCTCTTCCCTTTTTTCTGAGGTAAAGAGGCACTCTTTCAAGACTGACCTCATCGGTATCCCTGGCACCTGCATCTGTTACCACCCCGACAGCTCCCATTCGGTACCAGTTCAGTATATTATTTGAACCAATAGATCCTATATCCTTATCCTCAACATCATCGATCACTATTGCAGTGCCTGGCCTGATAAGCTGGGTAAATGCTTCAGTTGAAATTGTACTGTAAAAATTACCCTCCCATTCTGAGAACTCCTCTCCGGGTTCCGGTAAAGCGGGACGTTGGGTGGGAACATACCTCACTGTTACGGCAATGCCCCTGAAAACATGTTTGAAATCTACCGGATCAGTCCACGAAGCATGTATATCGGGATTTACCAGTCCGGTACCGGGAAGCCCTACCATATCCATGCCATCAGAGACATCAGCTACCCGAAGATCTTTATAAAGCTCCAGTATCCTTTCATCATCCTCAGATGAATAAACATTTGTTTTGATAAAATTCACACCTTTAGCCAGAGAAGCTTCATCAGCTACCTGGGCAACAACATAATTAAATATCGGTAGTGTAAAAAACAAAAAGATGAAGATCAGAGGTTTCATAACTTTTTTATTTGATGTTTATGCTAATTTACACTTTTCATTTAGAATAAAAATTTTAATTTTGATGTCATAATAAATCTATTCCATGCATCCTAGCTGGATACTTGAATATAAAATAAAGATTAACCGGTCAGGACTCTTTTGACCAGGAGGCAGAATCTCCTTTTATAATTCTAATTAAAATCATTCTTAAAGGAGGATTATTCTCATTTGTTAAATATTTTCAGAAGAGAATATTTTCCGGACGATAATAAATCACGGATTTAAGAAATTCCCGGAAGAGAATTTAAAAACAAAAAAACAGTTAATAATATTTTAAATAAATTAATATGGAAAAACTGATAATAACAGGATCTGACCTGAAAATTTATGATGTTGTCAATGTTGCAAGGTACGGACAAAAAGTAGAACTACATCCTGATGCCCGTAAAAGGATAAACAAGTGCCGTGCAATGCTTGAAAAAAAGATTGTTGCACACGAAATTATGTATGGTGTGAACACCGGTATCGGTGAATTTTCAGAGATTGTTTTAAATGTTGACCAGATAAAGGATTTTCAGCGATACCTTGTATACAATCATGCGGCAGGCATTGGTGAACCTACTTCAATTGAGATAGTACGTGCTTCAATGCTTGGCAGGATTAACGTTCATGCACATGGTAATTCAGGAAATCGTCTGGAGATTACCAAGACATTGGTGGAAATGCTTAACAAGGGAGTGACTCCTTATGTATGCCAGAAAGGATCTGTAGGTGCATCGGGAGACCTGGCACCGATGTCACAGATAGCACTGCTTCTACTGGGTGAGGGCCAGGCTTATTATGAAGGTGAGCTTCTCGATGGTAAAGTTGCCATGGAAAGAGCAGGGATTCCTGTTCCGGGACTACTTGCACGTGACGGCCTGGCAGCTATCAATGGTTCAAATATGCTTACTGCCATGAGCGCACTATGGCTTGTTGATGCCAATAACTGGCTGAAACAGGCTGAAATAGCAGCTTCAATGTCGCTCGAAGCACTTAAGGCGAACATGAAACCTTATACCCCACTACTGCACGAAGTAAGAGGTTTCAAAGGAGCTGTCAGAAGTGCAAATGCAATAAATAAATGTATTGCAGGAGGTGATCTCAAGGATGGTAAAGTTAAATCGAAGGTACAGGATGCCTATTCGATGAGATCAACACCACAGGTTATCGGAGCCGCTCACGACATGCTTGCTTTTGCACGAAGCCAGGTTGAAATAGAACTCAACGGTGTGGGTGATAACCCGATATTCTTCCCTGATAAAAATCTCACACTGTCAGGTGCAAATTTCCAGGGCTCACCTGTATCTGTTCCCATGGATATGGCAGGTGCCAGCATAACAATGGTAAGTGTAATGTCGGAAAGAAGAATGAACAGACTTAATAACCGGGCACTCAGTGTGGGATTGCCCGACTTTCTTACCAAAGGTGCCGGGATGTTTTCAGGCATGATGCTTAGCCAGTATACTGCCGATATGATGATAGTTGAACAAAGAATCCTGTCAATGCCTGCATCTATACAATCAATACCTGCAGCAGCCGACCAGGAGGATTTCGTCTCAATGGGGATGAACACAGCGATTAAAAATAACCAGATACTTGAAGCGGCATACGGGATCCTCGGAATAGAGTATATGGCAGCAGCACAGGCTCTCGACTTCAGGAAAGATGAATACAAGTTTGGCGAAGGAGTCCGGAAGGCAAAGGATGTGATCAGGAAACATGTGGAGTTCCTCGATATTGACCGTCCGCTCTACCCCGACCATACAGTAATGAGAGAACTTGTAAGATCATGTGAGATCCTCAATGAAGTGGAGAAAGAGGTAGGCTCACTGGAATAAAATTGGCTCATAACCTCTGTGTAACTCTGTGACTCCTCCGTGTCTCTCTGGGTAACAAAAAGATATAAAAAACTTACACAGAGTCACACTGAGAAAACACAGAGAGACACAGAAAGAATAAATATTTTTATATTTACTTATTAACCAAAAAGTAAGACCATGATACAAAAAGCCCTGATCTTAGCAACATTATTTATTACAGTAACTGCCAGCGGGCAGAAAGAATACACCCCGACAGAAGGGAACCTCGAAAACCGCCAATGGTTCCAGGATGCTAAATTCGGTATGTTCATCCACTGGGGAGTCTATAGTGTCCTTGGTGATGGAGAATGGGTTATGAATAACCAGAGGATTGATAAAAAGACCTATGAAAAACTACCTGCTTTCTTCAATCCGATTGATTATGATCCGAAAGAATGGGTAGCTATAGCAAAAGCTGCCGGGATGAAATATATAACTATCACCAGCAAACATCATGACGGTTTTGCAATGTTCGATTCGAAACTTACCGACTGGGATATTGTAGACCGTACTCCATATAAAAAGGATGTTCTTAAAATGCTTGCCGAAGAGTGCCGGAAAGAGGGTATAAAACTGTTCTTCTACCATTCACAGCTCGATTGGTACCAGGATGACTATTATCCACGTGGTAATACGGGACATACGGCAGGCAGGCCCGACAAAGGTGACTGGTACAAATATCTCGATTTTATGGATGGACAGCTCACCGAACTGCTTACCAACTATGGTGAAATAGGTGGAATCTGGTTCGATGGTTTCTGGGATAAAAGAGATGCCGACTGGCGGGTTGAGAAAACATACAGCCTCATACATAGCTTGCAACCTGATTGCATGATAGGAAGCAATCACCACCTCGCAACAATCCCCGGTGAAGACTTTCAAATGTTTGAAAAGGATCTGCCGGGACAGAAAACAACAGGTTTTAATCCCGACCAGACAATCGGTGTTCTTCCTCTTGAGACCTGCGAGACAATGAATAACTCATGGGGATTCAACCTGCAGGATAAAAACTATAAATCAACGAAAGACCTTATACAATATCTTGTAAAAGCAGCAGGCTATAATGCAAATTTCCTCCTTAATGTAGGACCAATGCCTAATGGAAAGATCCAGCCGGAATTTATCTCAACATTGAAAGAAATGGGTAAATGGATGGACGAAAACGGTGAAACAATCTATGGTACCCGTGGAGGACCGGTGCCACCAAAGACCTGGGGTGTAACAACATATAAAGGGAATAAGGTATTTGTACATATTCTCAATATTGAAGACAATAATCTCCTTTTACCTGATTTCGGAAAGAAGGTTAAAGGCATAACACTATTCAAAACAGGTGCAAAGCTGAAATACAAGCAGGATGCTTTCGG
>CAZTXH010000047.1:0-10224 GCA_964617415.1 uncultured Rikenellaceae bacterium
CCACATCATAATCGTATATTTCAGGATTATCCTTCTCCATTATACCATCCAGAGTGGTGTAGTAATTAAACCATACTGCATCTTTTGAGAGATATCCATTGATAGTTCCATACGCTACCCTGAGAGTTGAATTTGCATCAGGATAAAATATTCGCTCCGGTTCAAATTCCATCTGGAGGGTCATGTAATCTTTATCCAGTCTTTCAATTTCTGACAATATACGATATAAATGATCCCTGACATTTGCAGACAAAAATTCTGCAGTACTTTTCGCAAGCCTGTAGAAAATATCTCTTCGTACTTTTTTAAGACTCCTATTATTGAAATTATTAATAAATGAAACGAATTTATTCTTATCGGTAAAGACTGACTTTTCATAAATCTTGTCAGCAAGTTTTTTAAAGTCACCCCTGCATACATTTTTTATCTTTATATATTCGGGTGCCTGCCATTTCTGATCCAGATTCTCCCCATACATGGTCATCATTGCTATGAATAGTTTTTTATCTGTCTCCAGGTTATAATTTTTAAAGAAGACCTCTGCCCTGTAAATCAACTCAGACTTAATAACATCAATCTCCTCATGATTGGGGTCGGTTTCATGGGCACCTGCCAATGTCATCATATATCTTGCAAATCCGACTGCTTCCGCACCTGCACTGAAAAAGGCATCATTGGTATAACTGTATACAAGTCTGTAGTCTTTAAGTTCTGAATATAATTCCTGGTAACGAGGTAATATATCACCATATTTCTCTCTTCGCGTTTCATTCTCATTAATCCATTCAGTTAGTCTCTTCTCATACTCCTGCTTTTTTGCGATTGTTTTCATCCTTTCGAGGCCCTGGTTCTCACCTATCCATTTCTTCCATGCATTGGCAACACCTGATTTTTTTGCCGAATATTGAAGTCTTATAAGAGGATCTGTATTCATGGCTGCTTCCATGATCTTAATCTTTTTTGCCCGTATATCAATCATCTTAGGATTGATATAATTCTTTATCATATCAATATGGTATGAGGGAACATATTCAGATGTTGATCCCGGATATCCGAATACCATAGTAAAATCACCTTCATTTATCCCTTTGAGTGAGACAGAAAAATGGTATAATGGTTTATATGGTCTGTTTTCCATAGAATATGGTGCTGGTTTGTTATCACTATTTGCATAAATACGGAATAGTGAAAAATCTCCTGTATGCCTGGGCCACACCCAGTTATCAGTCTCGCCTCCGAATTTGCCTATTGCAGAAGGTGGTGCACCAACAAACCTTATATCAGTAAATGTCTCATACACCATCAAAAAGTACTGATTTCCCATGAAAAAGGGTCGAACACTGGCAGTAAACTCTGTACTCTCAACAGCTTCTTCCATTACAATTTTAATATTCGTGTCGATTTTCTCCTCCCTGGACGTAAGTTCCATATCTTCACTAACTCCTGCCAGTACATCTTCTGTAACATCCTCCATCCTTTTCAGAAAAGTTACAAAAAGACCGGGACAAGGCAACTCCTCATCCTGTGACATAGCCCAGAATCCATTAGTCAGATAATCATTCTCCAGAGTTGAGAGTGACTGTATTCGTCCGTATCCACAATGGTGATTCGTGAGCAACAGGCCCTCAGAAGAGATGAGTTCTGCTGTACAACCACCTCCAAATGAGACCACAGCGTCCTTCATACAAGCTTTGTTAATGCTATAAATATCTTCGGCTGTCAGTTTGAATCCCTTTTCCTGCATCAGCTTGATATTATACTTTTCAATGAGCATAGGGATCCAAATGCCCTCGTCGGGTGCTGATGCTGTAGCAATGAAAATTGTAACGAATAATACAATTAATAATAAGAGCTTTTTCATGTCTATTTTGTTTTAATGGTTACATGTACCCACCCCCTTAGCCCCCTCCTCCCTGCTGAAGGTAAGGAGGGGGAAATAATTAGTAATCATCTAAATAGCCCCCTGCCTTCCGCCAACTGGCGGAGGGAAGGGGGTTGGGGGAAGGGTACGTGTTATTTTATAAACTCCTTCAATTCTTCATACAGCTTTTGTACCGGGAGTCCCACCACATTAAAATAACAACCTTCTATGCGGTTGCAGGCTGCAAGACCTATCCAATCCTGTATTCCATATGCTCCGGCTTTGTCGTAGGGCTTGAAACTTTTAATATAGTAATTTATTTCCTCTTCCGAAATAGTGGCAAAAGTCACTTTTGTTGAAGCTGAGAATGATTTCTCCTTTGATGATGATATAAGAAATACTCCGGTTATTACCTCATGAGTATTACCTGAAAGATCCCTGATCATCTGCCTTGCTTCATCTGTATCTGAAGGTTTACCCAAGTCCCTGTTATTACACCATACTATTGTATCGGCTGTAATTACAATTTCATTATCCGACAGTTTATTTCTGAAAGAATTTGCTTTTTCCCTGGCCAGATACATAGCAATTTCTTCACCAGCAAGATGAGTAGGATAAGTCTCGTTATAATCTTTTATTACAATATCGAATTTTATTCCAAGCTGCTTCAGGAGTTGTTGCCTGCGAGGGGAACTTGATGCAAGTATTATCCTGTATTTATTCAGCTCATCAAGTATCATTCTCAGACAAGGTTCCAGGTTAATATTGCTTTTACAACCAAAGAGTAGAGAAGACCCGTAAGCATTACTATCTTCATTATAGTACTGGCGAGATGAAGCTGTTTTTTATCCCTGCTTCTGAATACCTGAAAGATTATATAAAGCAGTGGTAAAACAATAAACAGAGAAAGATATATCAATGTTATTTTATCGGAAATAAAATAGCCCCATATCAGGTAAAGCATTGCTATTGTAATGGCAATCAATACAGCAACGATGGTCTTTGAAGCAGGTATTCCCAGTACTATTGGCATAGTGTTACTTCCATAGGTTATATCACCTTCAAAATCTTCAATATCCTTTATAATTTCACGAATCAGTGTTGTAAGAAATGCGAAAAGAGAAAAACCTCCTATCCAGAAAAAAAGGAACCTTAAATTGGGCAATTCAATAGCGTTGACCGCATAATGCCTGTAAATAAAAGCCCATTCGTATATTATCACCAGGAAAGGAACCATTGCAGTGAGAAGAGCTACTATAATATTCCCTACCAAGAACTGGCGTTTATAACTGGCTGAATAAAAGTAGAGTAAACCTGATACCATCAGGAAAAGTAAGCCTATCCAAACATAACCTGCTTTCCAGGAAATATAAAATCCACTTATTACTCCAATGATATTGAGTATGGTATGCCATAACATAGCCTGACGTCTGGGGATTTTTGTGCTGACAATTACTTTACCCTCCTTATTAATCAAATCTGTTTTAATATCGAAGTAGTCATTTATTACATATCCTCCGGCAGTAATAAAAACAGTAGCAGCAACAAGAAGTATGAAGTAATACCAAGGAAACTGAAGTGTCATTGGAGTTTGCTCTCCACTCCCACTCAGGGGAATAATTCCAATCTTGCTTACCAATGGCTCAATAACAGCATAGCGCATCAAAACCATTGTAAGTATAACAATGAGAAGATTCGGCCATCTTAGGAGTTTCAGGAATTCTCTCATATTACCATGTAAATGCTTCGGGGTCCATCCAGTTATCATGCAGACGCAATACCTGTTCAATAACATCTCTTACGCACCCCTCCCCTCCTTTTTTATCGGAAATATATATGGCTATCTGTTTTATTTCACTATCGGCATCCGCAGGACAAACCGGGATACCAGCACTTTTCATAACACCTAAATCCGGAATGTCATCGCCCATAAAAAGAATATCAGAATCGTCAAGACCATGTTTTTCCTTAAAAGCATTATAATGATCTATCTTTGTTTTACTGTTAAGGTAGATATCTTTAACCCCAAGTATCTTTAGCCTTTTCATATATTCTTTTGAATTGCTTCCCGAAATTATCCCAATATGATAACCTTTTTTTACTGCCAACTGTACAGCATATCCATCACGCAGGTTAATTGTCCTGTTTGGTAATCCAAATGAATTAAGACTTATTGTCTGCAGCGAAAGAACTCCGTCGATATCGAAAATAAATGCTTTTACCTTTCCCAGCTCCTCCTTGAAGTTTGCCATTATAATTATTATTTATAGTGTTTAATTATTGATTCTGTTACCTCTTTATATATTTTTTTTAATTGAGGGGAGAAAGATAATAAATCCATATGTTTTACTATAGTATTCTTATCATTTCGTACTGCAGGACCTGTTTGTGATTGATCTGGTCCCAATTCCCGGGCTTTTAATATGGTTTCCATAATAAGAGGCTCAAGAACCTCATATGATAATCCTGTTTTGGATACAATTTCCTTTCCTGCTGTAAGCATGTGGTTTACAAAGTTACAAACAAATACTGCAGCAAGGTGTAGCAATCTGCGATTCTCTTTATCAACAATATAAATCTTTCCTCCAAGAGATTCAACAAGGTTTTTAAGTATAGTCTCCATTTGGGAATTGCTGGCCTCAATAAAAAAGGGAAGATCATTAAATAATATTTTCCTGTTGTTGGTGAATGTTTGCAGGGGGTAAAATACACCTGTGTTTTTGAATCGGGAAGGAAACACTTCAAGCCCAAAGCTTCCTGCTGTATGAGCAACCAGAGTATCTTCAGTACATTTTATATTTTTCAGTACTCTATTGAGCTTATGGTCCGGGACCGCAACAATTATAATATCAGTCTTATCATCAAATACAAGGCTGTCAGACCATGAAGCATTACATTCATCTGCAAGCGGTTTTGCACTACTCTTTGATTCAGATACAATATGCTGAATATAAATCCCTCTGGAATACATCTCTCTGCAGAGAGCTCCGGCCACTCTGCCAGCACCTGCAAAGGATAAATTATATTGTACCATGGGGAGCTTTACTTTTTGCCGTATAAATAGGACTTCATGTTGGTGATCTGAATATTATAGACCTTATAATATGAGTAGTAGTAAGAATTACTGGCACTCATCATATAGGTGCAATCCCAAAAAACATCGCCTGATATCAATACTTGTTCCTCTCCGGCAAGATCGGTATATGTAGGGTACATCTCTTCAGGATTACAAAAAATGTATGTATCGTAATAAATTCCGTTATATATTAGATAAGAAGCACTTTTACCGTTATCACTGTAGGATATTGATGAATAATCCATCAGTTCATTGTCAATTGAAAAAAGGATGTCATTTCCGCAACCACATTTTACCTGCTTCCTACAATCCAGAAAAAATAATACCGGTAATATTATTAGTAGAACAATAACTATTTTTCGAATAATATAATTCATCATATTAAAACCAACTCTGGTTAATCTTAATAAATTACAAAGTAAGTTTATATTTCATTGATTACAAAAAATAAAGCCGTCAAACCCCATGTTCGACGGCTTTTTATCGGAGTTATGGATAACTCAGGCCTGGGCCGTTGGTCCACCGAAGCTCAATGGCATAACAGGCCCCGACCCTTTTACTTCTTTTATTTGTCCATGTACTGTCTCATATTTTGTAATATTATCCTGCAAGGCTGATGAAAGTCTTTTAGCATGCTCAGGGGTAAGGATGACTCTGGATTTCACTCTGGCTTTATTTATACCTGGCATTATACGTATAAAGTCAACTACAAATTCCGAAGCTGAATGAGTTATCACTGCCAGGTTAGAATATACACCCTGGGCGACCTCTTCATTCAGTTCAATATTAATCTGGTTTTGTTCCTTTTTTTCTTCTGCCATTATACTATGTTTTTATTTATTTTATTACATCGGTCTCCGTTGTTTCAACTTCTTCCGATTCCTGTTCACCACTCATAAGGTTTTCATACTCCTCGAGTGATCCTACTATAATACTGTTATAATAACGTTGTCCGGTGCCTGCTGGTATAAGGTGACCTACAATTACATTTTCTTTAAGCCCTTCAAGCTTATCAATCTTACCCAGGATAGCAGCCTCGTTAAGCACCTTTGTTGTTTCCTGGAATGATGCTGCTGAGAAGAAACTGTTTGTCTGAAGTGCTGCCCTGGTTATTCCCTGAAGTACCTGGCTTGAGGTTGCAGGGATGGCATCCCTGGCCTCCACAATCTTAAGATCTTTTCGTTTTAAAATAGAATTCTCATCTCTCAACTTGCGGGCTGTGACTATCATCCCGGGGTGAAGAGTCTGGGAATCGCCTGAATCAAGGATATACTTCTTACCGTAAATCCAGTCGTTCTCATCCATAAACTCAAGCTTATCAACTATCTGACGTTCAAGAAATTTAGTATCACCCGGATCAACTATTTCAACTTTACGCATCATCTGCCGGACTATTATTTCAAAATGCTTATCATTTATCTTAACACCCTGCAGACGATATACTTCCTGTATTTCATTAACAATATATTCCTGTACCTTTGTCGGACCTTTTATTGACAGGATATCAGATGGAGTTATTGCTCCGTCAGATAGTGCGATACCTGCTTTTACATAATCATTTTCCTGGACTAGTATTTGTTTTGAAAGAGGAACAAGGTACTTTTTCACCTCATCGGATTTGGATTTTACTGTTATCTCCCTGTTACCCCTCTTTATTTTACCAAACGTTACTTCACCATCGATCTCCGAAACGATTGCAGGATTAGAGGGGTTACGTGCCTCGAACAGTTCTGTTACCCTGGGCAGACCACCCGTAATATCTCCTGATTTTCCTACAGCACGGGGTATTTTTGCCAGCACTTCCCCTGCTGTAATGGTCTTGTTGGCTTCAACAACAAGATGAGCACCAACAGGCAGGTTATATAACCTCAGTTCTTCGCCTTTGGGTGATAATATTCTTACAGCCGGATTTTTCGTTTTATCCCTGCTTTCAATTATTACTTTTTCCTTGAAACCTGTTTGTTCATCTGATTCCTCACGATAGGTAGTACCTTCTATAAGGTAGTCGAATGCAATCTTTCCGGTTACTTCTGAAATAATAACTGCATTAAAAGGATCCCATTCACATATAAGTTTTCCTTTTTCAATTACCTGTCCCTGTTTAAGATAAAGTTTGGAACCATAAGGAATTGAATGAGTTGTAAGAGCAATACCGGTTTTCTTATCAATTATCCTTAGCTCTGCCAGACGTCCAATAACAATATCAACATTTCCGGTTTCATCTTTCCTTGTTACTGATCGTAATTCATCAAACTCGGCAACACCCGAATAACGTGCTATCAATCTTGATTCGGTTGTGATATTTGATGCTGTACCACCTACGTGGAATGTACGAAGTGTAAGCTGTGTTCCCGGTTCTCCTATACTCTGTGCAGCTATTACACCAACCGCTTCACCTTTCTGGACCATTAATCCTGTTGCCAGATTACGTCCATAACATTTTGCACATACCCCTCTTTTCGATTCACATGTAAGTACTGACCGGATCTCAACCTGATCTATAGGAGATTCTTCAATTCTCTTTGCCAGTTCTTCTGTCAATTCTTTTCCGGTTTCCACTATAAGTTCACCAGTAAGAGGGTGGTATACATCATGTACTGTAGTTCGTCCCAGTATCCTTTCATAGAGTGATTCAACAACCTCTTCGTTCTTTTTAATAGCAGTTGCTACCAGTCCTCTTAAAGTACCACAGTCATCGTCAGTAATAATTACATCCTGTGATACATCTACCAGACGGCGTGTCAGGTAACCGGCATCGGCTGTTTTAAGGGCTGTATCTGCAAGTCCTTTACGTGCACCATGGGTAGAGATGAAGTACTCAAGTACAGAAAGCCCTTCCTTAAAGTTCGAGAGTATAGGGTTTTCAATAATCTCTGATCCGGATGCACCTGATTTTTGCGGTTTAGCCATTAGACCTCTCATTCCTGAGAGTTGTCGGATCTGTTCTTTGGATCCTCTTGCTCCTGAGTCAAGCATCATAAATACCGAATTGAAACCCTGTTTATCACTCGAAAGCTGTCTCATAAGTGACTGTGTGAGTCTGGCATTAACATGTGTCCAAATATCGATAATCTGGTTATAACGTTCATTATTAGTAATGAAGCCCATGCTGTAATTGTTCAGCACTTCCTCTACCTGTTCATATCCTTCAGCGACATAATTTGCTTTTTCTTCAGGAATGATAACATCATCGAGGTTAAAGGAGAGGCCTCCCCTGAAGGCTGAATAGAATCCCAGATTCTTAATTGCATCGAGGAATTCTGAAGTTTTCGCCATCCCTGCTAGTTTAAGAACACGGCCAATAATGTCCCTGAGAGATCTTTTTGTCAGGATCTCATTGATAAAGCCAACCTCTTCCGGTACATACTGATTAAATAATACCCTGCCAACCGTTGTTTCAACGATACGACTCACCATTTCATCATTGACCCTGTCTTTAACCTTTACCTTTACCATTGCATGAAGGTCAACCTTACCCTCATTATGTGCAATAATAACCTCTTCCGGTGAATAGAATGTAAGATTTTCGCCTTTCACTTTATCTTTTTCAATACTCTTTCTCCCTTTTGTCATATAATAGAGTCCCAGCACCATATCCTGCGAAGGGACTGTAATAGGTGCTCCGTTAGCAGGATTAAGAATATTGTGTGAAGCCAGCATTAGCATCTGGGCTTCAAGTATAGCGCTGTTACCGAGAGGCAGATGTACCGCCATTTGGTCACCATCAAAATCAGCATTAAAGGCAGTACATACAAGAGGATGAAGCTGAATAGCTTTCCCTTCAATAAGTTTTGGCTGAAATGCCTGGATGCCAAGTCTGTGTAGTGTAGGTGCACGGTTAAGAAGAACAGGATGTCCTTTAAGGACGTTCTCAAGTATATCCCATACTACAGGATCTTTTCTATCGACTATCTTCTTTGCCGATTTTACAGTTTTTACAATACCCCTTTCAATAAGTTTCCTGATTATAAATGGCTTATACAGTTCAGCTGCCATATCTTTCGGAAGCCCGGATTCATGAAGGTTTAGCTCAGGTCCCACAACAATAACAGAACGTGCTGAATAATCAACTCTTTTACCAAGCAGGTTCTGACGGAACCTCCCCTGTTTGCCTTTAAGGCTGTCGCTCAAAGACTTAAGAGGACGGTTTGCATCTGTCTTAACCGCATTGGCTTTCCTGGAATTATCGAAAAGTGAATCAACAGCTTCCTGAAGCATCCGTTTTTCATTCCTGAGGATCACCTCCGGAGCCTTGATCTCTATCAGTCTTTTAAGCCTGTTATTCCTGATTATAACTCTCCTGTAAAGATCGTTCAGGTCGCTGGTGGCAAATCGTCCGCCATCAAGAGGGACAAGAGGTCTCAATTCGGGAGGTATAACGGGAACTACCTTGATGATCATCCATTCCGGCTTATTTACATTTCTAGATTCTCTGAAAGCCTCAACAACCTGAAGACGTTTAAGGGCCTCATTTTTACGTTGTTGTGATGTTTCTGTATTTGCTTTATGACGAAGTGAATATGATACTTCATCAAGATCGATACGACTCAGAAGCTTATAAATAGCTTCCGCCCCCATATCGGCAATGAATTTATCGGGATGAGTCTCCTCAAGATATTGGTTTTCCTTTGGCAGTGATTCGATTATATCAATATACTCCTCTTCTGTCAGGAAATCGAGAGTTTTTATTCCATCGGCCTCTTTTATGCCAGGATTAACAACAACATATCTCTCATAATATATTATTGAATCAAGTTTCTTTGTTGGAAGTCCTAACAGGTAGCCAATTTTGTTAGGTAAAGAACGGAAGTACCATATATGTGCAACAGGTACTACGAGTGAGATATGTCCCATTCTTTCACGCCGTACCTTCTTCTCAGTGACCTCAACACCACATCGGTCGCACACGATACCCTTATAACGTATCCTCTTGTACTTTCCACAATGACATTCGTAGTCTTTTACCGGTCCAAATATCCTCTCACAAAACAAACCGTCACGCTCAGGTTTATATGTACGGTAGTTTATTGTTTCAGGCTTCAGTACTTCACCACTGGAGCGGTCGAGAATCTCCTCAGGCGAAGCAAGACCTATAGAGATCTTTGAGTAACTGGTCTTTGTTTTGTTATCTCTTCTGAATGACATATATTGAATTTTTTTTTATTATCCAATTATTAATTATGACAAAGGAAAGGACTATTAATCAAGAATGACACTTAATCCAAGACCTCTCAGCTCATGTAGCAATACGTTCAATGACTCAGGTATTCCCGGCATCGGCATAGGT
>CAZTXH010000048.1:0-2660 GCA_964617415.1 uncultured Rikenellaceae bacterium
CCCGTATGCTGTTCCGGGTATTGGTATTGCGCAATACCTGGGTATAAGGGTCAATTTTATAACACCCCTGTTTATTTATGTTCTGAAGAGAACAGCTGAAAGTACTCTTAATCCTGAAAATGCATATAACAGGGAATACATATACCCGTCGGGTATCTATCAAATAGAACAATCATACGATTCAAAATATATTTATGTGCCCCTCGATTTTGCAAGAGATCTTATTGAAAATGATGACGGAATAAGTTCTGTTGAAATAAGGTTTAGAGATGATGCAGATGCCCGTATGGTGCAGAAGAATGTTGCAGAGATATTCGGAGAGGGTTTTGTTGTTCAGAACAGGTTCGAACAACAGGAGCTGTTTTATAAGGTAATGCGTTCGGAGAGGCTTGCAATATTTATGATCCTCACACTTATTCTTATTATTGCTTCGTTTAATATCATAGGATCACTTACAATGCTTATAATTGAAAAGGAAAGAGATATTGAGATACTGAAAAGTCTTGGAGCAGATAAAAGACTGATAAGAAAAATATTCATTTTTGAAGGATGGCTTATATCAATTATAGGCGCAGTAGCAGGTTTGATATTCGGATTCTTTGTATGCTGGCTGCAGCAAACATACGGAATTGTTAAACTGCAGAGTGACTCACTGATCATGAATGCCTACCCGGTAGTGATGGAACTGAAAGATTTTATTATTGTTCCATTTACAGTCCTTCTCATCGGTTATTGGGCTGCATGGTATCCGGTACGGTATCTTACAAAAAAATATCTTGTTGAGAATGGGAAAAGAAGTAAAGAATAGTGCCCGTTTACTATTGAAACTGATCATGATGTCAGTTCTCTTCACCACTGTGATTGTCTCCTGTTTTAAGAACGAGGAAGAGACCAGGTACAAGAATATTATTCCGGAAAAGACATTTATTTCAATTCTTACAGAACTCCATCTCAGCAACGGACTTTTTGCTCTTCCCAAAATAAGGACCAGGTATATGGAGGGTGATACTTCCAGGATATATATAGAGATAATTGAGAGTCATGGTTATTCAAAAGAGGCAATGGATACCACACTTCAATATTATTATATCAAAAAACCTAAAAGGCTTATTAAGATATATGACCAGATATTGGGTGAATTAACTGAAGCACAGGCACGCCTGGAAATAGAGAACCAGGATCCTATGAAGTATGTACCCAATCAATGGCCTTACAGTACATTCTATCAATTGACTTCCACAAATGGATCAGATAATTGTGATTTTGAAGTGGAACTGATTCCACCGGGAACTTATATACTGAGGTTTACAGCCATAGTATTTCCTGATGACCAGTCATATAATCCAAGTTTTACATGTTCCTTATTCTATCCTGACAATCCTGACTTCAAAAAGGAAAAACCACTGGAAACTATAAAATTTATTAAAGATGGCCAGCCTCATAAATACAGGATCAATGGGTCATTAACGGGTACAATCCCTGTCATTCTAAGAGGGAATTTTTATGATTTTTTCAGTGACCCGGATTACGGAGACATACATGCCAGAATAGAGAATATATCATTATATTATACAGGAACAATAAGATGAAGCAGTTTTCGTCTCAGCTCATCATTACAAATTCAGGCCCCCCTGTCAGAAATGCCGTAATAACAACTCAGGATGACGGAACAATAATAAGTGTAGGAGATACACTTAATAAAGAATATCCGGTGGAATTTTATGACGGGATAATAATTCCCGGGTTTGTAAATTGTCATTGTCACCTTGAAATATCACATCTGAAAGGGGCTATTGAAGCGGGGAAAGGGCTGGCATATTTTATTAGGGAACTGCGTAACTTAAAGGATGTCAATACGGGAGATATACTTGAAGGTATTAAAGCTGCTGACAGAGAGTTGTATAACGAGGGAATAGTACTTTGTACAGATATCTGCAATACAGGTGTGACTTTCGATATGAAGAAAGAGAGTCCCATACATTATTATAACCTGCTTGAAGTGTTCGGGATTGATCCGAAGAAATTACATAAGAGAATTGCAGAGATACTCAGAGTTGAAAATGAGGCACTAAAACAGGGTTTGGAATATTCCCTGACTCCCCATTCTGCCTATTCTGTCTCTTTGTCTCTTTTCGGATATCTGAAGGAAAAAACAAAAACAAATAAGGTAACCTCAATACATTTTCTCGAATCGGAAGAAGAGAAGCAGTTTCTTTATGGCCATGCAGGCCCCCTGAGAGAATCGTATGAGAAATCAGGGATAATGCCGGAATTTCCTGAGACTCCGGCAAGTCATACAGATACTATACTGAATGAAATAACAGGTTCGGGTAACCTGATACTTGTACATAATACTTTTACCGACAGGGATACTATAAGAGAGGTAAAGAAAAGAGAGAATCTGTTCTGGTGTCTCTGTCCCGGTTCTAACATGTATATAAGCAATAAAATACCACCTGCCGATATTCTTGTATCAGAAAGATGTAATATTGTCATTGGCACTGATAGTCTGGCTTCAAACCATAAATTAAGTATACTATCTGAACTTAAGATACTTCAGGACCATTTCTCTTTCCTGAGCCTTGATGAGCTTATACGATGGGCAACAATTAACGGTGCAATGGCATTGCGTAAAGAAAAGGACTACGGAAGCATAGAAC
>CAZTXH010000048.1:2670-10157 GCA_964617415.1 uncultured Rikenellaceae bacterium
GCATAGAACATGGTAAAAAACCCGGCCTGCTTCTTCTTGAAAATACCGATCTGACGAACATGAAGCTGTTACCGGCAAGCTCAATAAAGAGATTATTGTAACTCTGTTTAAGTTCTTGAAATATATTATTTTTGATGCTGTTAAAGTTAAAAATGGCAACATTTTTATTTGATAAAATAGTATTCGGACCGGTAAAAAGCAGACGACTCGGGATCTCACTCGGTATAAACCTGCTGCCCGTAAACAGGAAAGTATGCAATTTTAATTGTGTTTATTGTGAATGCGGGTGTACCTATGATTCAGATCCGGGGAGCCAGGATCTTCCAACCAGAAAAGAGGTTTATGATGCACTTGAAGGAAAGCTTTCCTCAATGAAGGAAGTACCGGATGTGATTACATATGCAGGAAATGGTGAACCTACCCTGCACCCGGAATTTGCGGGGATAATCGATGATAGTATCATATTGAGAGATAAATATTGTCCTGATGCAAAAATTGCTGTACTGTCAAATTCAACTGCCATATCAAAGCCTCATGTAAAAAAAGCCCTCCTGAAAGCTGATCAGAATATTCTGAAGCTGGATTCAGCTTTTGATCATACTATTCAGACACATAACCAACCTCTTGTAAATGTAAAGGTTGATAAACTTGTCAGGGATCTCAAAGGTTTCAACGGACATCTTATTATACAAACCCTTTTTGTTCGTGGTACCTATAATGGGAAAAGAATTGATAATACAACAGACATGGAGATAAAGGCCTGGCTTGAAACGATCAGGAAAATAAAACCTTCAGAGGTAATGGTATATACTATATCAAGGGATACACCGGGAGAAGGAAAATTGTCGAAAGTCCCTGTAGAAGAGCTCAAACATATTGCCTCACTTGTTAATAAACTGGGCATTAAAACACAGGTATCCGGCTGAAATTGAACCAAAACTATAATATACTGATCTGTCCTCTGGAATGGGGACTGGGACATGCCGGACGTATGATCCCACTGGCGGCAAAGCTCCGGGATATGAATAACAATATATTCATAGGCGCCGGCAAAAAGCATCTTTCATTTTTCAGAAAAGAACTTTCAGGTGTCAGTTATATTGATTTTCCCGGATATAGTCCCTCTTATTCACGTAAGCTGCCACAATATTTAAAGCTTTTACTTGAGACTCCGATCCTGCTCTGTCATATCATCAGGGAACATATAAGATTAAAAAGAATTATAAGTGAACATGCAATAGATATAGTTATAAGCGATAACCGTTTTGGTCTGTGGAACAGGAAGGTCACAACGGTATATATGACTCATATGCCGCGTATTCCTTTTCCTTCAGCCTTTTCATTCCTGGAAATTACAGGCATATTGCTTCACAGGATCATTATAAAAAAGTACTCTTTATGTTTTATTCCTGATTTACCCGGAGAGTTAAATATTTCAGGACGATTGTCACATGGAATTAAATTGCCCGGTAATGTGAGATATACAGGTCTTTTATCGAGATTCACAGATATGGAGACAGAAGTGAGTCCGGATCCTGTAAGTGAAAAGCACAATACTGTAATATTATCGGGACCTGAACCACAAAAAAGTATCCTCAGAGAGAAGCTTACTGATTTTTTCCGGGAAAGGAAGCCCCTCACTCTCTTTCTTGGAGGCAATCCTGATGGATCCGTTTTGCCGCTTAGGTCAGGAAACAATGTCTTCATTGATCACCTTCCTTCATCAGCCATGAAAGAGGTGATCAGGAAAAGCGATCTTATCATTACCAGGCCGGGATATACTATAATAATGGAGCTTATAAGCCTTGACCGAAGTGCATTACTGATACCTACTCCGGGTCAGACAGAGCAGGAGTATCTGGCGCAAAGGCTTTCAGAGAAAGGATGGTTCAAGGCCATATCTCAGAAAGAAATTAAAGATGGTATCCCTATGGATATAATTGAGCAGCGGTGGCCGGGAAGGAATATTACGAACAGTAGTTTGCTTCTTGAAGAAGCGCTGGATGAAATGCTACAGAAAGTAAAGCAAAAGACCTGAAGAAATGAAACCAAGTAAAAAACCAGTCCATACCTCAGAGGAAGTATGGGAATGCAGCCATAACCTTGCAGTCATTATTAATCCATCGGCCAGGATCACTACAATAAGAAACCATATCAACGGGGTTTGAATCCTTAAAGAGAGGATTATAACAAGAGCTGTAATGGCGCCTGCTCCGGTTGAATGAAGTGATATTTTCCACCAGAAATTAATTATTGTTACAGCAATAGCCAGAAAGGCAACGGTTATAATATAAGATTTTATTAGTTGAGGGATATGAAAGCGGAAAGTGATATAGACTGTAACTGAATAGAAGAACGATGTGGTTATAAGTGGTAATGTTCTTTCCTGTCTTTTTACCACAAACCAGGAACTGATAATATTTCTGAATTTATAATAGGGCATCAGGGATAGAGGCAGGAAAACATTGTTGATCACGATTATTATCAGCAGTATCTTTTTAACGGCAGAAGGGATATAACCTGTAAAGATGGGAGCGGAAAAGATAATGAGAATACCATATACAGTAATAAGCAAAGGGTGAAATAATATTGAAATTATCTTTGCCGCAATATCGCCACTGTGTTTATTCCTATCTGATATCATCAGATCTCTTTCCTTAATCTGGCAACCGGGATATTAAGCTGTTCCCGGTATTTGGCAACAGTCCGGCGTGCTATCTGGTATCCTTTTTTTTGTAATATTTCGGTAAGCTTTTCGTCGGTTAGAGGACGTCGTTTATTTTCATTATTTATACAATCGTTTAGTATCTTTTTTATTTCCCTTGTGGAGACCTCTTCACCGCGATCGGTCTGTAGTCCTTCTGAAAAGAAGAATTTCAGTGGGAATATACCAAAGTGTGTTTGTATATATTTACTGTTTGCAACCCTGGAGACAGTCGATATATCGAGTCCTGTCATTTC
Organism: uncultured Rikenellaceae bacterium; assembly: GCA_964617415.1. Taxonomy (GTDB): domain Bacteria; phylum Bacteroidota; class Bacteroidia; order Bacteroidales; family VadinHA17; genus LD21. The sequence goes on from CAZTXH010000048.1 coordinate 5,632, forward strand.
GGCAACATCCTTAAGGATCATTGGTTTCAGCTTTGTTTCATCACCATCGATAAAATAATCATGCTGGTATTCCAGTATTGCATTCATGGTAAGCAGAAGTGTATTCTGTCTCTGCTTTATTGCATCGATAAACCATTTTGCAGAGTCGATTTTTTGTTTTACGAACTGAATTGCATCCTTCATCTGCTTTTTGTTTATCTTATCTTTTATATAGGTTTGTAGCATCTCGCTGTATGAAGCACTGAGTCTCAGTTCCGGCAGATTGCGTGAATTAAGATGAAGTTCAAAGCCATCCTCTGAGTGGTCAAGAATAAAATCGGGGATAATCTGTTGAGCAGTTTTCGCATAAGGATTACTGAAAAGACTTCCTGGTTTGGGATTAAGCTTAAGGATCTCATCAATCGCCGATTTAAGGTCATTTTCATCTATCCCGAGCCTGGATTCGATTTTATCGTAATGTCTTTTGGAAAATTCTCCGAAGTATTGATCAATAATTGAATATGCCAGTTTAACAGATGGTTCAGAATGTTCTTTTCTTTCGAGCTGGAGCAGAAGGCACTCCCTCAGTGTTCTGGCACCCACACCTGCAGGTTCCAGATCCTGTACTATTTTAAGTACTTCTTCGAGCTCCTGTTCTGTTGTTTGTACATTTTGCAGGAATGCCAGATCATCAACTATATTTGCCGGTTCTCTCCTGAGGTATCCGTCTTCGTCAATATTCCCTAATATGAATTCCCCAAGGATCTTTTGATTATCAGTTAGTTCCCTTAGGTTCAGCTGTGCTTCAAGATGTTCATGGAATGAAGAACCGGTAGAAAAAGGTATCTCGCCTCTTTTTTCATCGTCTCTGCTGTAGTTATCTGTTTTTAGTCTGTAATCAGGGATATCATCATCTTCAATATAATCATCAAGAGTAAATTCGTCCTGGTCTGTATCATCGTTATCAACAAGTTCGTCTTCTGAATTATCATCTGCGATATTTTCTTCTTCAGGTCCCTCTTCAAGAGCAGGATTCTCTTCAAGTTCTTTTTTAATCCGTTGTTCTATCTGCAAAGTAGGGATCTCCAGCAGCTTTATCATCTGGATCTGCTGCGGGGAAAGCTTTTGAAGCAATTTCTGTTGTAACTTCTGCTTTAACATGATCCTGATTTACATAATATATAAAGGAATAATATCTTTAAAATTCCACATTTTTAGGGGTTCTCGGGAATGGTATAACATCACGGATATTGGCGATACCTGTAATGAATTGCATCATTCTCTCGAAGCCCAGACCGAAACCGCTGTGAGGTGCTGTACCGAATCTCCTTGTTTCAAGGTACCACCACAGATCTTTTTCAGGCAGCTTTAACTCCCTGATACGTGACAGAAGTTTTTCGTATACCTCTTCTCTTTGTGACCCTCCGATGATCTCCCCGATACCCGGGAACAATACATCCATAGCCCTTACTGTCTTCCCGTCATCATTCTGTTTCATGTAAAATGCCTTTATCTCATTCGGATAGTCTGTAAGTATCACTGGTCTTTTATAGTGTTTTTCAACGAGATATCTTTCGTGCTCGGCCTGTAGATCCTTGCCCCAGGCGATAGGGTACTCCCACTTCTTTCCTGAATCGACAAGTATTTTAACAGCTTCTGTATATGTAGTTCTTACGAATTCTTTATCAATGACAAACTGAAGTCTTTCAAGTAATTCCTTATCGATTATTTTATTCAGGAATTCCAGGTCGCCGGTACAATTATCAAGTGCATACCGTATGAGGAACTTTACAAAATCCTCTGCAAGATCCATATTATCGTTAATATTATAAAAAGCCATCTCTGGTTCAATCATCCAGAATTCAGCAAGATGGCGTGGAGTATTTGAATTCTCGGCCCTGAATGTCGGACCGAATGTATAGATCTCTCCAAGTGCCAGAGCCCCGATTTCTCCTTCCAGCTGGCCGGAAACAGTAAGATTTGCAGGTTTGCCGAAAAAATCAGAACTGAAATCTACCATTCCTGTTTCGTTACGGGGTAAGTTTTCCAGATCCAGGGTTGTTACACGGAATAATTCTCCTGCACCCTCAGCATCACTTCCGGTGATTATGGGTGTATGAAGATAGACGAAACCTTTATCATTAAAATATTTATGTATTGCAAATGACATAGCATGTCGTATTCTCAAAACTGCACCAAACGTATTTGTTCTGGGGCGCAGATGGGCAATCTCCCTGAGAAATTCCATTGAGTGCCCTTTTTTCTGTAAAGGATATGCTTCAGCAGGGCTTTTACCGTAAAGTTCAATGGATGTTGCCGCAATTTCAACTGTTTGTCCCGACCCCTGTGATTCAACAAGCTTACCTGTGACAGCAAGACACGCCCCGGTAGTTATCTCCTTTAACAGGGTTTCATCAAACTGATCAGCATCAGCGACTATCTGTATGTTTTGTATTGTCGATCCGTCATTCAGTTCAATGAAAGAGATATTCCTGTTTCCCCTTTTTGTTCTGACCCAACCTTTCACCAGTACATCAGTACCTGTCACAGGCGAGGATAATAAGGTTTTAATCTTTGTAAGTTTCATCATTATGATAAATATTGCACCGCAAAAATAATAAATTGTTGGTCGAAAAACTCCGTTTCTGAGGAGTAATGCTCCCGAAATCGTTGTAAAATATTGTTTTTACATCGAAATGGCATAATTTTTGAACAAAGGGATACAATTTCTTGGTGATTCTTAGTGTCTTGGAGTCTTGGTGGCAAAAATTATCCGCCACTAAGACACAAAGCCACCAAGTTACACCAAGTCAATTCAATTAAAAGACAATCACCTTTGCCAAATGATTTGAAAATTTGGTAAAATCTGAATAACTTTGAATATTATTCATTTGATCATTTTATGTAATTATGGAAGAGAATCAGAAAATAATAGTAGTGCCATGGGATTTCACTCCTGTAGCAGATAATGCTCTTGCACATGCAGCAAAAATAAGCAGCATGGTAAATAATGATATTTGTCTTCTTCATATTGTAGATAAAAAAATTAAGGCCAGTGAAGAGGGGGAAAAGAAAACTATGCTAGATCAGTTGGCTGAAGAGAACAGTAAGAAATACAATATGAATATTTCGGCTGAGATTAAAAAGGGGAGCATTTTCTCAGCTATAGCTGAATTCGTGAATGACAAAGATGCAAGTCTTGTGGTAATGGGGACACATGGAATGAAAGGTATGCAGAAACTTACGGGCAGCTGGGCTCTTAAAGTGATAGTTAAGTCAAAAGTACCTTTTATTGTTGTACAGGATCCACCTCTTGATCAGGAAAGATATCATGATATAGTATTTCCTGTTGATTTCAGGAGGGAGAATAAGGAGAAGACCAAAATGGCAGTATACATGGGCAAATACCTTGATTCGAAGATTCATATTCTGGTTACTTCTTCTACAGATCCAAGCCTGATAAAAAGAACTAAGGTCAATCTGAACTTTGCTGTAAAGTATCTCATTCAGAATAACATAGAATATGAGATACATGAGATCACCAGAGGAAATTTTGCACAGCAGACACTCGATTTTGCAGTTAGAATGAATGCCGACCTGATACTTATAGTAACCACTAAGAACATAACATTTACCGACTATATGGTAGGAGCCTCTGAACAATATATTATTGCCAACAGCTCCAAAATACCGGTTTGTTGTGTAAATCCAAGATCCTCGTTTGCTAAGTCAGCTCAGTTTATGGGCGGTTGGGGCGATTAATTCTGTCCGGTGATATACAGAAAGTTGCAATTATTGCAGTAAGCAATGAGAATATAAATGTTGTTAGTCTTGCCGGTACTCCTTTTTCAGTAAATGATGAGATAATTACAGTAAGCTTCTGATCATCCTCCGCCTCGTAAAGCTTTTCAGTTACGACAGTTTCAAATTTAGATTCACTGATAAAACGATGGCCTTCAAGAGCTAAAAGGCTTTGATATTCGGCTGGACTTATAACATTTTGATCTACAAGAAATTCAGACTTTGATCCTGTTACTTTATAGTGTTGTTCAAAACCACCGCTTATCCAGAATATGGTAAATAAAATACCTGAGATAACAGTAATGACAGCAGCTTTTCCATGAAATCTTTTCCAGAAAAGAGTAAAAAGAATTACCACTGAAAATGTACAACCTATTCCGGCCCATACATAGCTGACTATGGTAAAGATCAGTTTCGACGGGGTTACATACGACAGTGCAAGGGCAACAACTGCCAGGAGTACAGTGGTTAATCTGTGTCTTTTTAAAATTGCTGCTGATAAGCCTTCCTTTATATTTTTTCCCTTTTGAAGAATACCTTCTGAAAGTTCAGTAGCTGACAGTATAAGAAGAGAATCAGCTGTCGATATCATTGCTGCAATAGCTCCTGCGATGAGCAATGCTGCAATTACCGGGGGAAAGAGTTTCAGAATGACACTGGGCATAACATATTCAGGGTCACTGAGTCCTGTTGGTCCGAAGATTGCAATACCTATCCAGCCTATCATGAGAGCACCTATATAGGCA
>CAZTXH010000049.1:0-10135 GCA_964617415.1 uncultured Rikenellaceae bacterium
GGGTATAGATATAATGCTGACACTTGATATTTCGGGAAGTATGCTTGCCCGCGACTTCAGGCCAGACAGGCTCGAGGCATCAAAAAATGTAGCTACCGAATTCATCTCAGGACGCCCGTACGACAGGGTTGGACTCGTAGTTTTCAGTGGTGAGAGCTTTACACAATGTCCTTTGACTACCGATCATGCAGTTCTTATTAACCTTATGCGCGAAATTGAAAGTGGAATGATAGAGGATGGCACAGCAATAGGAAATGGGCTTGCAACAGCAATTAACAGAATAAAGGATTCTGATGCTGTGAGTAAAGTAATAATCCTGCTTACGGATGGAGTTAATAACAGGGGGGAGATTGCCCCTGCAACGGCAGCTGATATTGCAAAGACCTTTGGCATCCGTGTATATACAATAGGTGTTGGTACAAGAGGTACAGCTCCGTATCCTGTACAGACACCTTATGGAATTCAGTACCAGAATATGCCTGTTGAAATTGATGAAGCAGTCCTTAAAGAGATCGCATCAAAAACCGGAGGTAGTTACTTTAGGGCTACTGATAATAACAAACTCGTTGAAGTATATGAAGAGATTGACAAACTCGAGAAATCGAAAATCGATGTGAGGCAATTTACAAGAAAAGAGGAGAAATACCTCATGCCGGCAATATTTGGATTTGTGCTCTTGGCATTGGAGTCATTATTACGCTTTACATTATTTAAAAACATTACATAAACAAGAAAGAATATGCAGCTATTCAGATTTGCAAATCCTGATTTTCTCTACCTGTTGTTGTTACTGCCGGTACTATTTTTATTATGGGTATTAAATAACATCAGGAGAAAACGTGCCTTTAAGAGGCTGGGTGATCAGGAACTTGTGAAGAAATTGGTCCCTGAGTATTCGGGAATAAGACCAGGATTAAAATTCTTTCTTGGACTTGTAGCATTTGCTGCTGTTATTATCATCCTGGCAAGACCACAGTTTGGCTCAAGGCTTGAAGAGATTAAAAAACAAGGTGTTGAAGTCATAATTGCACTCGATGTAAGTAATTCAATGCTGGCACGTGATATTCAACCTGACAGACTCACCAGGGCAAAACAGGCTCTGACAAGACTTATTGATAATCTTGAAAATGATAAAATCGGACTTATAGTATTTGCTGGTGATGCCTATACACAAATTCCCATAACTACTGATTATATATCAGCCAAGATGTTCCTGTCAGCTATAAGTCCTGCTATGGTAGCCAAACAGGGAACTTCAATAGGATCAGCTATAGATTTGGGAATCAGATCATTCACCCCTGGAGAGGGTAAGAGCAAAGCTATGATAATCATTACTGACGGCGAAAATCATGAAGATGATCCGGTAAGCATAACCGAAGAAGCATCTGAGGCTGGTATCATTATTCATACTATTGGTATAGGTTCACCTCAAGGTGTCCCGGTACCTATAGAATCTGGGGGAAAAATAGATTACCTTAAAGACAGGGAAGGAAATTCAGTGATAACAAGACTCGACGAAGATATTCTCAGAAAAATTGCAATGACTGCAAAGGGTAGCTATGTCAGAGCAAGTACATCAAACATTGGGCTTGATGAAATATATGGTGAAATCAAAAAGATGAAAAAAGAAGAGATGGAAAGTACGATGTATACTGAATATAATGACCAGTTTCAGATATTTGCTGCAATAGCACTATTTCTGCTTTTTGCAGAGTTTATTATTATGGAAAGGAAAAACAGAAAACTTGCAAATATAAAATTGTTTAAATTCAGAATATAATAGATAGTTTGATATGCTGAAAAACAGGAGTTACATATTAACATTCATTATTGCATTGTTGTTAAATAATTCTCTTCCAGCTTATTCACAGGCTGAAAAAAAATATATAAGGCAGGGCAACAGGGAATATGAAAATAATAAATTCTCTGAGTCGGAAATATCCTACAGGAGAGCAATTGATAAAAACAATGAATTGACTGATGCGTTTTTTAATGCCGGAGATGCCCTTTATAGGCAGAACAAATTCGAGGATGCAGGTAAAGAGTTCATTGAAACCCATGAAATGACTGATGACACTAAAACGAAAGCATCCAGTCTATATAACCTGGGTAATTCCTTACTGATGTCAGACAAGATAAAAGAGAGTATAGATGCATATAAGAGCTCATTACGGCTTGATCCCGATTATATGGAAGCTAAATATAATCTTGCCTATGCCCAGGATCTGTTACGTCAACAACAGCAACAGCAACAGCAGCAAAATCAGCAGGATCAGCAAAAACAGGATAAGAAAGATGGTCAAAGCAGTGAAAATCAGGAACAGAATAGTGATCAGCAACAACAACAACAACAACAGGAAGAAAAAAAAGAAAAGCAACAGCAAGAAATTTCAAAGGAAGATGCAGAGAGACTCCTGAATGCACTTGCAAATGATGAAAAAGATATCCAGGAAAAGGTTAAACTTGCAAAAGCATTAAAATCAAGAACCAGGACAACTAAAAACTGGTAAAAGAGAAAACGAAGAGTGAAAAAGATACTAACATATAATCTGTTATTTCTTTTATTGGCAGTCACACTTCATGGGCAGGATATAAAAGTAGAGGCGGAATATCCTTCTGTTGTTGAAGCAGGGCAGCAGTTCAGAGTGGCATGGACTGTTAACTCAGGTGGTGGTCAGTTTACAGCTCCCTCATTCGAAGGATTTTATAAACTTATAGGTCCTCAAACATCTTATAGCTCAAGTACACAGATCATTAACGGCAGGATGTCACAACAGACAACCTATAGCCATCAATATTATCTGCAGGCTCTTGAGGAAGGTACTTTTGTAATTCCTCCGGCATCCTATAAAAAAAAGAATAAAACATATTATTCCGATTCCCTGTATATTGAAGTTGTAGGATCAGTAGCGAGTCGGCAAAATATTGATGATAATGGTGAGGAAACAGGTACACAAACAGCAGCCGGAAGAGACCTCTTCCTGGACTTTTCAGTAAATCGCAAAGAAGTATATTTAGGTGAACACATTACAGCCACGGTAAAGATATATACAAAGGTAGATCTTTCGGGTATCAACGAGATAAAGTATCCTTCTTTTTCCGGGTTTCTTAAAACTGATATCGAAACACCTGCACTTACTTCTCTTAAACAGGAAAATATAAGAGGAACAGTTTATGGTACTGGTGTTATTCAGCGGTTTTTATTATTTCCACAGGTAACAGGAGAAATAACAATAGATCCTGTACAAATATCTGTACTTGTACGTCAGAAAACAGGTCAGTCTGATCCATTTTTCGGAGATTTCTTTGCAACGTACCAGACAATACCGAAAGCAGTTATCAGTCCTGTGGTTAAAATAAATGTAAAACCTTTACCGGGTACAAGACCTGATGACTTTTCAGGTGTAGTAGGCAAACTCAATCTTAAAGCAACTGTTGATAAGGATACCGTCAATGTAAATGATGCTGTCAATCTTAGGATAACTGTATCGGGGAATGGAAATCTGAAGCTTGCAAGTGCACCTGAAATGAAGTTATCTCCTGATATAGAGATCTATGATCCAAAGGTAATAGATAATATAAAGAACAGTATTAACGGGACATCAGGACAAAGAACTTTTGAATACCTGTTGATACCACGTTATCATGGTGATTATTCAATTCCACCAATCTCTTATTCATATTTTAATACATCGACGGGAAAATATGAGACTCTTATCACTCAGGAATTTAACTTCTATGCCCGTCGTGGAACAGAAGAAAGTACAGGAATAACTGTTTATGGAGGTCTCTCAAAGGAGGATGTTAAATATGTTGGTCAGGATATCCGGTTCATTAAATCGGAATTAGGCAGGATGACCAGACAGGCAGATACAATTATCACAAAACGATCATTCTACAGTATATATGCAATAGCATTTCTGTTATTTCTTGGAGTTCTTATTGCAAGAAGAGAACATATAAGGCGTAATGCAGACATAACTGCAGTTAAAAACCGCAAGGCTGGTAAAGTAGCAGTGAAAAGGCTACGTGAAGCCTCATCATGCATGAAGAGGGATGAGATGGACCGTTTCTATGAAGAGATTCTAAAAGCAATATGGGGCTATCTGAGCGATAAGCTCAATATCCCTGTTTCAGACCTTACACGGAATAATGCTCTTGCAGCTTTAAAAGAAAAAGAAATAAAAGAGGATATCCTGGACAATCTGGTTAAGATTCTTGATACTTGTGAATATGCAAGGTATGCTCCTTCCGGTTCCAGCTCAGAGGCCGAAGAAATATATGAAGGTGCTTCAAGATTTATCAGGTCACTGGAAAATTCAATAGTCTGAATGATGAAACGTAACTTATTTATATTACCAGTTTTATTACTTCTTATTGTTACACCGAATAATAGTTTTTCGCAAACAACAACAGAGGAGAAATTCAGGGAAGGTACAGAGTATTTCTCGTCAGGTGAGTATGAAAAAGCACTGGAACTGTGGACAGAGATTTACAAAACTGGATATCGGTCAGCAAAACTGGAATATAACATAGGGAACACGTATTTTAAGATGAACAATATACCGGCAGCCATTCTTTTTTATGAGAGAGCACTTTTGTATAAGCCCGGAGATGAAGATATTAATTATAATTTGCAAATAGCCCGTACACTTGTTGTTGACCGCTTTGAAGAGATACCGGAACTATTTTTTGTAAGCTGGTACAACTTTCTCGCTCTCTCACTGTCAACAAATGCCTGGGCATGGATAAGCATAATTACTTTCATTCTATGCCTCCTTCTTCTGTCACTCTATTTTTATACTGCAAAATATAAACTAAAAGTCCTGGGATTCTGGCTTGCTCTATTGTTCATTATAATATCTCTTTCTTCGCTTGCATTTACTTTCAGGAATAAATCACTTGTTTATGATAGTCAGAAAGCGGTGATATTCAGCCCTGTAGTTAATGGCAAAAGTTCTCCGGATGATAGCGGTACAGACTTATTTGTAATTCATGAAGGCACAAAGGTGACTGTAGAGGATGAGGTAGGAGAGTGGCTGGAAATACGTTTGTCTGATGGTAATAAAGGATGGGTACCTGCAAACAACCTTGAAATAATTTAATTCATTTGCAACTTATTTGTTATCTTTAAAGTCAGATAACTAAACAATTTAATCTTTCCTCATTATGAAGAAATTGCTTTATTTATTGTTGATATCAGCTGCAGTAATCGGATGCAAAAAAACTGAATATGAACCCAAAGGACCAACTGATGTCAGGATTAGAAATATATCAGATCAGACATTTGATGAAGTAATAGTCAAGATAGAGGAAGAGGTTGATACCCTTGGTACTATAACCAGCGGAAATGTATCTGAATATCACCGTTTTGAAACAGCATATCCTTTTGCCGAAATATCTGCCAGGATCAATGGAGAACTGTTCTCAACCGGTGAAGTTGATAACACTTATATGCAGTATATCGGGCAGATGAAGATCACATATGTGGTATATATTTCCGATATGAATAACAGGGTGCTTGAAATTGACGAGACCATTCCCGAGGAGCCTCTGGAATTAGAGTAATTACTACTCATATTGTCTGCCATCCCTGAGAGCCTGCCCGGAGATAATAATTTATATATGCGAAGGGGAGGATGGATAAATATCCTTTTTAGCTTTTTGATTATCATATCAGTAGCAATGATGATTTCCTGGCTCATCGGCAGTAAAGAGCCTGAAAACCGTATTACTCATATTATTTTAATATCATCCTTTTTGTGTGGCCTGTTATATTTTCTGAATATTTTCAAATCCAGGAGAGTACAACCAACAACCCCAAATTCATATATTTTTGCAGAAATAATACTTTATATCATATATCTGGGACTAGCCTCTTCAGCACTGGTTATTAAAAGCCCGGTACTAATATTACTTTCAGCAACCGCAGGATTATTATTACTTGGAGCAATTGATAATTCAGCAAAAATATTCTTTGCAGGAAGGATAAAATCATTTTTCCATAGTGGCCAGGCGTTTCTTACAGGACTATTAATTGCTTCATTTCTGTCAGAAATGATATTGCCGTTTCTGTTTATCGCTGCGATTAAATTACTTTCAGGTATTTATTATGGTGTAAAAGGAAAATATCAAAAAATCTATATTAGTCTTAGAATACTTCGGGTGTTATTATTGCTCACTGCATCAGTTATTATATTCATGGAGAGTATCAATTCAGATCCACTGATGATTAGTCTTTTTCTGACAGGTGAACTTATTGACAGGATACTGTTTTATAATGATTCATATATCTTGCATTTAGAATCTAATAATACATTGTTATGAAGAAAAAAACAAAGGTTAGCAGTACACGTATTCCTGTTTACAGGGATTCGGGATTTGAACTGTTTGATGCAGACACAACAACAGAGGCTTTTAAAAAAGAGACTGAAAATAAACGTATCCCTGATCTGTATATCTATTCACGTTACAGGAATCCGACTGTGGTTGATACTGAAGAGCAGATCATGAAACATGAAGGTTCAGAATGGGCACTCTTGACTCAATCAGGAATGGCAGCTGTTGATCTAGCTGTATCAATATTTCAGGATGGGAAAACAATAAAACCCTGGCTCTTTTTCAATGAGATTTATGGTGGTACAATAACCTTTGCAGAAGAAATATTAAAAAAGAGAAGGGGACTTGAGATACACAGTTTTGCACCTGAAAATGAACAATATGACCTTATCTCTCTTGAGTCCGTAGTCAGGGATCTCAGTCCACAATTCATTTTTATCGAATCAATTTCGAACCCGATGCTTATTGTTCCTGATGTTGAGGATGTGATAAAAATTGCTCATCAATTTGGAGCAAAAGTAATAGTTGATAATACTTTTGCAACATCATGTTTGTGGAAGCCTTTGGAATCTGGTGCAGATCTTGTATTGCACAGTGCCACCAAGTATCTGGGAGGCCATGGTAATATTACTGCCGGAGTTGTGTGTGGAAACGATACAAGCCTTCTTAAAGCTGGGATTGAATACAGGAAGTATGTCGGCCATATGCTGTCAGCAGATGATGCTTATAGGCTCAATACACAATTAAAAACTCTAAGGCTCAGGTTCAGCCAGCAATGCAAGAATGCTTCAAAAATTGCTCAGCTACTAAATGATTCTGAGAAAGTAGCCAGGGTATGGTATCCGGGTTTGGAAGATCATCCTACTCATAATGAGGCTAAAATATTATTTGGTGATAAGGGATATGGTGGAATAGTTACTGTAGATTTTGCAGGAAGAAATGGTGATGAAAAACGAAGGGTCAGAGACACTTTTATAAAATCATTAGCCGGTCGTATAAGAGTTATTCCAAGTCTTGGAGATCCGCATACCATGATGTTGCCAGTTGAATCAGTGTGGGGTGCAAAATATCCCGAACCCGGGATGATAAGAATATCTGCAGGCTTTGAAGAGACAAATGAATTAATAGATACAATTAATTCAGCACTTATCTCCAGTCTATAGGTTCAATGCCATTTTTCTTAAGGTAATCGTTACACCTGCTGAAGTGCCTGTTTCCAAAGAATCCCCGATCTGCCGACAGAGGAGAGGGGTGAACCGATTCAAGAACAAGATGACGTGACCTGTTAATAGACTCTCCTTTCTTCTGAGCATAGCTTCCCCAGAGAAAGAAAACCAGGTTTTTCTTTTCGGCATTTACAATGCTGATTACGGAATCAGTAAATTCCTCCCATCCTCTTCTCTGGTGTGAGCCTGCCTGATATGCTCTCACTGTAAGTGTGGCATTTAACAGTAACACACCCTGCGAAGCCCATCTTTCAAGATTGCCTGATTGATATGGTCTGTAACCCATATCTGATTCAATCTCCTTAAATATATTTATAAGACTTGGAGGAAGCTCTACCCTGTCCCTGACAGAAAAGCATAATCCATGAGCCTGTCCGGGGCCATGATAGGGATCCTGACCAATGATAATAACCTTTATTCTTTCGAATGGACAAAGATTAAATGCATTGAATATAAGTACACCGGACGGATAGATTGTTTTTGTCCTGTATTCTTCTCTCACAAAATCAGTAAGCCGGATAAAATAATCCTTTTCAAATTCTTCCTGGAGTCTTGATTTCCAGCTAGACTCTATTGTTACATACATTATGATTTTCCTGATAACTAAAAGGGCTGTCCTGAAACCTGGCAGCCCCTTTACCTAATTACCCTACCAACCTAAACTAAAACTACTCCCGTCCTTGAAACTGATTATTCCGTCTAATGAATATCCAGTTTATTTTATTACAAATTAACATATCAAAATTATGAATTCTTTTAATATAAACCTAATTTTTTTATGAGTGGTATGAATATATTTATAAACATTAATCTATTTGTAATAAGAATTAAATATGTAATCAAAATCAACATTAAATAAACTGAATAGAGTATGGGTTAATTGTTAACTTTATAGAAAAAATGGCAAAGGAAATAGAACGTAAATTCCTGGTAAAGGGTAAGTTCAGTCACCTGGCAATGAAAAAGGAAAGAATTGTCCAGGCATATCTTTCAGATGACCCCGAAAGAACGGTAAGAATCAGGACTGCTACCGGAAAAGCCTTTTTAAATATTAAGGGTGAAGGTGCTAATAGTGCAGTTTCCAGAAGTGAGTGGGAAATACCAATACCCATATCTTATGCAAGGGATATATTGAAAATATGTCTGCCTGGGAAAATTGAAAAGACACGGTACTTTGTTCCTGCAGGAAAACATGTTTTTGAGGTTGATGTCTTTCATAAAGGAAATAAGGGGCTTGTAATTGCAGAAATTGAACTCTCACGCGAAAATGAAAAGTACGAGAAACCTGACTGGCTGGGTGAAGAGGTCACCGGAAATCCCAAATATTATAATGTTAACCTGAAAAAATAATTTGTCCCAATTATACAATCAGAGGTATTGTAAATTTTGAAACTTCACTATAAATCATCGATATCGGTGTCTTTGCGTAACTTCTTGATCATGCCCTTCTTTTTCTTTTTTTCAAGACGTTTAATATCAGATGCTAAGGTGGGATGGGTCGGTATACGTTTAGGTTTCTTTGTAAGTGCATCTGAAACAAGCTTATAAAACCGTTCTGTTACTTTTCTTTTATTGAGATATTGGGTTCTTTCCGATTGAGATACTAAAATAAGTTCTCCTTCATTATTTATCCTGTTCTTTAAAGCTTTGATTACCTGTAGTTTTTCCTTTTCTGATAATAGAGTTGTCTTCTCAACATTAAACCGTAGTTCAACACTTGTATTTACCTTGTTTACATTCTGGCCACCGGGACCACTACTTCTGGATGCTGAGAAAATAAATTCACTTTCTGGTATTCTTTCCTGTAAATCTTCAGGTTTCATCAATAGAAGTATTACATAAAAAACAGGGCAACTCCTCCAACACTTACTACGGCGCCAATAATCTCCGGCAAAGTTACTTTTTCTTTATACAGTATCACAACCGGTGCAATTATAAATATCGGAACCATTGCCATGAGGGTTGAAGCTATTCCTGTTTGAGTGAATTTTACTGAAATAAGTGAAAATGAGATACCGAGAAAAGGTCCGAAAAACGAGCCTATGGAAAGTGATTTCATGCCCTTCCAGTCTTTTATGGCATTTAATGTCTTTTTCCACCTGCCCATAAAAGTCACAAGTAAAGCAAATCCTGCTATTCCTGCAATAATTCGTATTTGAGTTGCAGCAAAAGGATCATAATCTTTAATTCCTTTCTTACTAAGAACCAGTCCAAGGGCCTGACCAACGACACCTCCAAAGGCATATAAAATGCCTAATGGGGCAAGCTTCAATGATAATTTTTCACCTTTGGCAGGACGGCTGAAAATAGCCATGGCAATACCTGAGAATGTAAGTGCCATACCTAAAAAGTGAATTAGTTCCAGGTGTTCATCCATTATCAGCCACCCAAAGAAGGCAGTGATGGGAGGGACCAGTGTCATTATGAGCATTGCAAACCTGGATCCGATGATTGTATATGATTTAAATAGGAATAGATCCCCGAAAACAAGTCCTACCATACCTGACAGTATCAGCCATAGCCAGTTTTCGGCTCCTGCATCGTATGGTAAAATGATCCCTCTGTAGATC
>CAZTXH010000050.1:0-10120 GCA_964617415.1 uncultured Rikenellaceae bacterium
ATCGAAGACTTCGAATCAGGTTCTGCTGAAAACTGGACTGAATCGACAGCCGGTCACTGGATGGCCGATAGCCTCGAAAGCCTGAATGGCAGATTCTCCCTTCATCATGTATTCGACAATGATCTGTCAGGATCAGATTGCATAGGTATTCCACTAACTACCCTGCATCCCGATGAGGGTTTAACCCGCTGGAGTTTCCTTTTAAGACATGGATATAATCCATCGTCTTCCAATAACTGGGCAATCTTCCTGATGGCAGATACCGATCCTGGGGATTTCCATGAAGTAACTGCTTTAAACGGATTTGTTGTAGGCGTAAACCTAAAGGGTTATGATGATACTTTGAGGATATGGAAAATAAAAGATGGTTCAGCATCGGGTCTATTGAACAGCCAGATGAACTGGCAGAATGATATAGGAACCGAAAATGCTGCCAGGATAATTATTGAAAGAACCATTACAGGTCTGTGGAGCATTCTGGTTTATGATTCAGGTAATAATATGATATGTTTTTCTGAAGCCATCGATCCTGAGATATTTAATGTTTCATGGTTTTTAATCAATTATAGCTATACATCATCACGTGACAAACTGTTATGGTTTGATGATCTTGAGATCCAGGGTACGTTTTATGAAGATACAGTGCCACCTGAGATAAGCGGGTGCAGGATAACAAGTATGAATTCCCTCGAGATAAGCTTTAATGAAGCCCTTTCGGATGATATCTTATTCCCTGGAAATTTCATTCCGGAAGATACTGGAAACTATGTGACGGAAATTACAAGGGAATCGGAGACAAAATATAGGTTGCAGTTCTCACATATCTTTAACAACAAGGCTCTTAATGGTCTTATAATCAGCAAGGTATGCGATAAAGCTGGTAACTGTAGGAATAATATTAATATTGATTTCACTCCTGTATGGGCAGAGACAGGCGATGTTATCTTTTCAGAGATAATGGCTGATCCGCTGCCTGCAGTCAACCTGCCCGGGGAGGAATACCTTGAGATTACAAACAGGACACAATATACTTATGACATCGGAAAATGGATCTACAGAAACGCAGATCAGAAAGTGTATTTACCATCCATGTTTATCGAACCTGGTGAATATATTATCCTTTGTTCTGTTTCAGACACATCCTTGTTTTCCGGATATGGTAATACAGTAGGGTTGAAACCATTTCCGGCACTTACGAATGCAGGAAAAATGATAATGCTTTCAGATACTCTTGGAAACCTGATCCACGGACTTGAATATTCATCACGATGGTATGGAGATAAACTTAAAAACGGAGGAGGATGGTCACTGGAATTGATTGATACAGGGTATCCCTTTTTTACGGAAGGAAACTGGGAAGCCTCAATTTCAACGGCAGGCGGAACGCCCGGATCAGTAAATTCGGTGTCACAGGCAAATACGGATAACTCTTTTACCGGTATCCTGAATGTTTTTCCCGTTGACACTGTTACTGTGGAGGTATGGCTGTCGGAAACGGTGATTGATTTTGAAAATAATACCGGGGCAATAACAATCGACAATAATCCGGTGATATCTGTTATGGTTGTTGATCCGCTTTATAAGCAGTTCCGGATAAAGACATATGAACCATTTAAACCAGGACAAGTGTATGTCTTACACTTATCTTTTCACATAGTAGATTTTTCAGGGAATCCGATTATTGATGACAGCTACAATTTTGGTATTCCCGAACAGGCAGAAAAAGGAGATATTGTGTTCAATGAATTGTTATTTAATCCCTGTACTGATGACCCGGATTATATCGAGTTGTATAATCTGTCAGATAAGACAATTGATGCATCAAGGCTTTTCCTGGTTTCAATAAATGAATCAGGTGACACCTCAACCCTCAAAGCGGTATCTGATGATCAAAGATGTTTCCTTCCGGGATCATTTTATACTATTACAACCGATAAAAACAGGGTAATAGACAGGTATTTTACATCTGACCGTAATAGTATCTTTAATATATCCTCACTGCCCTCAATGCCTGATGACAGGGGTCACCTGCTTCTCCTGAACAGGGAACTCGATCTTATTGATGAGGTTCGTTATACTGAAGAGATGCACTATTCGCTTCTTTCTGATAATGAAGGTATTTCGCTTGAAAAGATAAGGCCTCAGGCTTCATCATCCGACAGATCAAACTGGCATTCAGCAGCACAGAGTGCAGGGTGGGGAACACCTGGCAGGGAGAATTCAGTTTTCAGCAGAATAAATCAGGTTGATGACAGGGTAGTACTCTCATCAGGAAGAATAACACCTGATAATGATGGGTATGAGGATATGCTGGTTATTGATCTTAATCTTGAAGGATTGGGGAATATAGTTACAGTAACCCTCTTTGATGAGACTGGCAACTTTGTAAAAAGGATAGCAGAAAACATGCTTGCTGGAAGCGGAGCATCCATTGTCTGGGATGGTACAGCAGAGGATGGTTCCCTGGTGAATACAGGAATCTATATAATTCTCATTGAGTTATATAATGATAAAGGCAAAACCAGATCCTGGAAGAAGGTTTGTACGGTTATAAGAAATTAAAAATTTCTTTTTACCACAAAGGAGCACTAAGGTTAACTCAAAGTAACACAAAGGAAATATATAAATTATCAAATTATGGATAGAGAAATTGTTTTTAAGGAAATTTTGGATTGCTCTTTTAAAGTACATACTGCATTGGGTCCGGGATTATTAGAAAGTGCTTATAATGAGTGCCTTTATTATGAACTTACTGAATCCGGACTAAAAGTTGAAAAGCAAAAGCCCTTACCTCTTATTTATAAGACAGTACATCTGGAAGCCGGATACAGGATTGATTTATTAGTGGAAGGTAGTATTGTAATTGAAATAAAGTCTGTGGATGCATTAGCTGAAATACACATGGCGCAAATTCTTACCTACCTTAAATTATCAAAATGTAATTTGGGATTACTGGTAAATTTCAATGTACTGCATCTGAAAGATGGTATCAAACGTGTAATATTATGATACTTTGTGTCCCTTCGTGAGCACTTAGTGTCCCTTTGTGGTTAAGATTTTTTATTACAGTGTTGCTATCATCTCCGTCATGAGGGCAGTCATACGTTCTTCGGTTTTGGAGGCTTCCTCTATGACCGATTCATGGGTTGTATATTCAATTTTTCCTTCAACACCAAGATCAGTGATTATACTCACTGCAAAGCAGGGAAGACCCATTTGCCGGGCAACAATGACCTCCGGTGTGGTTGACATCCCAACAGCATCAGCACCAATAGTCCTGAAATATTTATATTCTGCAGGAGTCTCAAATGTGGGACCACTGGTAGAAAGATAAATCCCCTTTTGTACCTTTATCTTCAGATCTTCTGCAATAACCTGTGCTTTCCTGATAAGATAACTATCATAAGCCTCTCCCATATCAGGAAAACGAGGTCCGATACGTTCGTCGTTTCTGCCAATAAGTGGATTTGGTAAGAGACTGATATGATCGGTGATGATCATAATATCACCGATATGAAAATCGGGATTAACACCTCCGGCAGCATTCGAAAGGAAAAGACATTTGATGCCAAGATATTTAAGTGCCCTTACCGGTAAAGCCATAAGATCAGGAATATAACCTTCATAATAGTGAAAACGTCCTTTCATGGCTACAATTTTCTTCCGGCCGAAATCACCATATATAAGTTTCCCCTCATGTCCTTCAACAGTTGGTACCGGGAAGTTGGGAATATCCTTGTAATCTATTTCGATCTTGTTTTCGATCTTGGCCGTAAGTCCTCCAAGACCTGTTCCAAGAATAATCCCGGCATCAGGACGAATAATACCTTTTTCCTTAAGAAATTCTGTTGATTCGTTTATTTTTTCTAACATACTCAATTATCAGATTATCAAATTCTTCCTTGTCGTTATTTAAGAAATGTATTCCAATTGGTATATAATAAAATGTTTTACGAATTGGTTCCGCAATATTTGTAAATTCCCTTAATCTGACAGCATCTTTTTCAGTGGTAATTAAATACTTACGGGATGATCTGAGTGATTCCCATGCCTCACTGATCTTCTCAATATCTCTGTTGTTAAACCTGTGATGATCACCAAAGGGAAGTTGTATTATTTCTCCACTTAGTTTTTGCAGATAGTCAACCAGATGTCCGGGGTTAGCAATACCTGTGACCAGCACTATATCAGGAAGTACCCGCCGGCTGAAAATATTCTTTTCAGCTTTAAAATCGTCAAATACAGGAAAGGGTGTTTTATATTTAATGGAAGTAAAAAAGAGTTCCTGGTACGGAGCTTTCTGTATCTCCTTGAATATTAGTCTTCGCTGTATCGGAGTTATTGTTTCAGGCACTTTGGTTATCAGAATAATATCTGCACGTTTCATATTGGCAAGACTCTCCCTCAGGTTGCCATAGGGTAAAATATGATCGTGTATCATCAACCTGTTAAAATCGGAAAGCAGGATTGAGAAGCCGGGAGTGATACTCCTGTGTTGAAAGGCATCATCGAGTATTATCACTCCGGTGTCCGGTTTTTTCTGCAGGATCTCCCTGACACCGTGTACTCTTCTTCTGTCAACAGCTACAGTGATTTCAGGAAATTTCCTGGCTATCTGTAATGGTTCATCTCCTATGTCCTCTGAACGTGATGATTCAGTAGCAAATAAGAATCCGCGTGTTTTCCGCATGTAGCCTCTGCTGAGGACAGCTACATCAAAATCTTTAACGAGAAGATCTGCAAGATATTCAGTCATTGGTGTTTTCCCTGTCCCTCCGACTGTAAGGTTCCCTACACTGACAACCGGTATGGGAAATGAATGGGATTTAAGGATCTCTGCATTATAGAGAAAATTCCTGAAACCGGTGATCAGACCATAAAGAAGTGAAAGGGGATAAAGAAATATGCTTCTTTTATTTCCCATAGATTAGTGGATATCAATAAAATATGGAAGTATGGCCTGAATACCCGTCATCTCTTTGATCTCCATAAGTTCATTATATAACCTTATATTCTCACCAAGTTCTTTCTTCAGGATTTTCAGTCTTACTTCTCCGCTGAGTTGTTTTAAAAGTCTTGTATAGGGATCTTCAATAGTTGGTAATTCGCGTACCGTGTATATCTCAAGATCTGCAAGAAGAGCGGCACCCTTTATTGCCTCCTTCAAGCCTCCGATTTCATCAACAAGACCTATCTTCTGAGCTTTATTCCCACTCCATACACGTCCCTGACCAATGCTGTCAACCGATTCGATGCTCATATTCCTTCCGGAAGCGACCTTGCCGGTAAATTCACTATAGACATGCTCGATGCTCTTTTGCATCACTTCTTTTTCATAGGTATCCAATGGCCTGAAAACGGAAGGGAAATCAGAATACTTGTTGGTGTTTACATTCTGTGTGGTAATTCCAAGCTTCTGTTCAAGGAGTTTTCCTGCATTGGGTATAATACCAAATACTCCGATTGATCCGGATATTGTTGTGGGATTTGCATATATCTTTGATGCCGGGGCAGAAATATAATAGCCCCCTGAAGCAGCATAGTTACCCATTGATATGACTATCGGTTTTTCTTTCGCAGCAAGCTCAAGTTCCCTCCATATAATATCAGAAGCAATGGCATTGCCTCCCGGGCTGTTTACTCTCAAAACAATGGCCTTTACATTGCTGTCGAGCCTCTCTTTTCTGATGATTTCTGAATAATTATTACCCCCAATATTATATCCACTGCCCTTACCCATTACAATTGTTCCGGATGCATAAATTACTGCTATCCTGTTCTTTGATATTACCGGTTTTTTAGTCTGTGGTACTTTGGTATATTTGGTCATGGGTACAAGATGTATCTTATCATCACTTGTAAGTCCCGATAATGTTTTAAGTGTATCTATAAGAGCATCACGGAATAACAGGCTGTCCACGAGACCGTTTTCATAAGCGGATTCAGGCACATAACCACCAAGATTATCAGCAAGAAGATTCAG
Source organism: uncultured Rikenellaceae bacterium (assembly GCA_964617415.1). Classification (GTDB taxonomy): domain Bacteria; phylum Bacteroidota; class Bacteroidia; order Bacteroidales; family VadinHA17; genus LD21. The sequence goes on from CAZTXH010000050.1 coordinate 5,984, forward strand.
CTGATCTTCGGGAATTCCCCTTGCTTCTGACATTTTCTCAACTGCATGATTCCAGATCGATCCCACATAATCCCTGATCTGAGCCTCATTTTCTTTGCTCAGCTTATCAAGCATATATTTCTCAACGGCTCCTTTAAACTTTCCGTGTCGTGTTACCTGTATCTCGACACCCAGTTTCTCAAGTGCTTTTTTATAAAACATAACCTCCCCGGTTAAGCCTTTAAAATCAACAAGTGAACCGGGATTTATATAGATTTTATCTGCTATTGTTGATAGATAATAGCCCTCCTGTTGCAACACGTAATCGGAATATGATATTATGAATTTACCACTCTCAGCCCTGAATCTGTCGAGCGCATTTCTGATCTCTTCAGTAGTAGCCCAGCCCGATGTCAGAAGCCCGTTCTCTATCAGGACTCCTTTTATTTTATCATCAACAGCAGCTTTTTCCAGGTTTTTCAGAATATCATTGAGTCCGGCCACAGGTGAAAATGTCATATTTATCACATCGATACCGGCAAAAGGATTAGGGTCACTGCGGTCTGGAATAGGGACACCTGCTTTCAGGACAAGGATTGAATTGTCACTTATGGAAACAGGCTTATCTCCTGCGGCAATCATCATCCCTACACTTGCGAAAAGGACAAATAAGAAGAGTAGCGAGGCAATTATAATACCTGTTATGGTTGCCAATGTGTAAATGAGAAAGTTTTTCATCGCGGAAAAGGATTAATTTGGATTTTAAATATATAAAAAGCGGCTTAAATTTAAGGTATATTTGTATTTATACAATCCGGGTACAAGAATATAATGAAAGTATATCTTGGTATAGGGACAAACCTTGGAGACAGACAGGGTAATCTGAATGAAGCCCTGGCATTGATCGGGGAAAATGTTGGTCGTATAGTAAAGTCATCATCAATATATGAAACAGAGCCCTGGGGTTTCCGGAGTAAGGATTATTTCCTGAATATAGTTACGGAGGTAGAGACGAAACTCAAGCCTTCCGGTTTACTGGGCAGAATATTAATGGTGGAGGCTAATATGGGCAGATTGCGTGATGAAAAGAGATATGCATCCAGGATAATTGACATAGATATTCTTTTTTACGGAATCAGGAAATATGAGAAAAAGACACTGGTGATTCCCCATCCCAGACTACATGAAAGGAGATTTGTACTTGTACCGTTATGCGAGATAGCTGCTGATCTGGTTCATCCGGTCCTTGGAAAAACAATGAAAGTACTGCTGAAAGAATGTATGGATAAAAGCAGGGTGAAAAAACTTATATAAGCCCATTATCGGCAAAACTATAATAATCCTTTTCAGAAATTATAAGATGGTCGAGAAGCTGAATATCCATCAGGCTACCAGCTTCTTTGATTTTTTTTGTGATCTTTGTGTCTGATTCACTGGGATTAAGATTACCTGACGGATGATTATGGCAAACAATAATTCCTGAGGCAAGGTATTCAATAGCTTTTTTCATCACCATTCTTACATCGGTAACAGTTCCGCTTATACCTCCCTGGCTCAACCTCATTCTGTCTATTACTTTATTTGACCTGTTAAGAAAGAGTATCCAGAATTCTTCATGAACCAGATCGGATAACAAAGGCTGAAAAATATCAGCAACATCCTGTGAGCATTTGATTTGCGGGAAATCAGGTGGTTCGGCAAGCTTTCTTCTTCTTCCGAGTTCAAGGGCTGCAGCAATGGTAACAGCACGTGCCGTACCGATACCACGAATTTTTTTCAGGTCAGCAATAGTTAGTTTACCAAGCCTGTTGAGGTTGTTATTCACATTGTTAAGCAGTTCACGTCCGAGATCGACGGCCGACCTGTCCCTTGTACCGGAACTGATAAGTATTGCCAGAAGCTCGGCATCACTGAGATTTGTAGTACCCTGTCGGATTAATTTTTCCCTGGGCCTGTCCTCAATAGCCCATTCGGTAATTTTTAATGACATGCAGCGAAAATTTTTATTCCGTATGCAAGATAATAAAACCGAAGAATAAATAAAAGTAGCGACGCAAAGCCTTGCGTCGCTACTTTATATTATTTTGATACAGTATATTATTTCAGGCTGTTAACATGTTTTACTGCTGATGATTTAAGGTTAGCGGCATTCTTTTTATGGATAACGTTATTCTTTGCAAGCTTATCAAGCATGGAATTTATTTTTGGCAGCATTTCGGAGGCCTCTTTCTTGTTTGTTGAAGCACGAAGATTTTTCAGGGCATTACGCATTGTTTTTGCATAATACTTATTATTCTCATTCCTCGATTTAGCCTGCCGGTTTCTTTTTTCAGCCGATGGATGATTTGCCATATTTAACAATTAATAATTGTTGCGGGGCAAAAGTAACAAATTTTTATTAATCAACATTATAATAGATAAAATTTTAGATTAAATTTGATAAACCAAAACCACACCTATGGGAAAGTATGTAATCAGTATAGCAAAAAACGGCGATTACTATTTCAACTTGAGAGCGGCCAATAATCAGACAATCCTGACCAGTGAAATGTATTCCGCAAAATCAGCCTGTACAAACGGAATAGAATCGGTGAGGATAAACTGTGATGATGATAACAATTATGAACGTAAAATATCTACCGATGATGAGCATTACTTTGTTTTAAAAGCTGCTAATGGTGAGATAATCGGACAAAGTGAGATGTATGAGTCTGAAGCAGCTATGGAGAATGGTATTGCGTCAGTTAGATCGAATGGTAAGAGTACAATTGTTGTTGAAGAATAGGATTATGGGCAGATTCAGTAATCGTGATCATTTAATTAACCTTATGGTTAACTTAACATTAACTTTGTATTAACAGTGTCATAATCAAATATTTCATATTTTTGAAGAAGAGAGCATAAAAATGCCGAAGAAAAACCTTGTACTTATTACTAACCAACTTACTAATCAACATTAATAATAAACTTGTTAGTCTTAGAAATAAAATAGTTAATAGGATAATAATTTGATAATATTCTTGTTATCTTTATAATATCAAAATAAATATTAGCCAAGCCAAGAATGGAAAAAACATCGGACAAGTCTGGGAATGCTGTCGCAAATCCCGGTGGACAGGGGAATGACAGCAATGAAAATAATGGCCTCCTGACAAAAACTTATGCTGCAATTGAAGAATTGCACCAATTGGATCTGACAGCTTTAAAAACCCATGATATTGATATGTTAGTTACGCTGGTGACAGATGATTGTATTATGCTTCCACCTGCTATGGAAGCGATCTGTGGACGTGAAGCCATCAGGGATTATCTGAATGACAAGTTCATGGAATGGAAAAACTACGAAGTAGCCCAGTATGATCAGCAGTTTGAAGAGGTTAAGGTAATAGGAGAGCTGGCATACGAATGGGGAACATCGAAAGGCGTCTATTATATGAAAAATGACGGACCGGATATATTTGAAAACTCCCGTATGTTTCGGATACTTCGTTCCCAGCCTGACGGATCATGGAAGATCGCAAGAGTAATGTGGCATGATGTGCCGTGACCTCATAGAAAGTCCTGCAGTCTTTTATTTTGAAAATATATTTACCGTTCTGTATTTTTAATTAATTTGTACTATTGAATTATAACAATTGTGATAGTATGAAACGCACATCCCGCAAAGGCGGGACAAACAAGAATGAAAATATTTCATTCATGTGGGTTCCATGTGACCTTTAAAATCAAAATTATTTACACATGAAAAGAATTATCCTGATCATTTTAATGATACATACAGGTCTTGAGATTACTGCACAGTTTGAAGCAACCTGGGAATCGATAGACAGCAGGCCCATCCCGGCATGGTTTGAGGATGCCAAATTCGGGATCTTTATACACTGGGGGCTCTATTCTGTTCCATCCTACAGTCCTACTGTCAGAGATGGTGTAGGCGTTTATGAGCGATATGCGGAATGGTACTGGCGGCGATGGAGAGAACCATCGGAGATCCAGCACTATTTCACCGAGTTTCATAACAAGGTGTGGGGTGAGAATTTCAAATACCAGGATTTTGTGAACTACTTCAAGGCGGAGATGTTCGATCCTGATGCCTGGGCAGAACTTTTCAGTAAAGCCGGGGCAAAATATATCATCCTTACATCGAAACATCATGAG
>CAZTXH010000051.1:0-10048 GCA_964617415.1 uncultured Rikenellaceae bacterium
TTCCCGGGTTATATCGACCACGTAATATTCAGCTGGCCGATGCTTCTGGTTGTTATCGGATTGATAATGACAATCGGGGCTACTGAAAAAACAGCCGGGATAATAATAATGGCAGTGGGAGGATTTTTTATGATACCACTCATTTTCAGGGAGACATTTCATATGTATAATATGTTCTGGCCATCGATCTTCATTATCATTGGTATAATATTTATTATTACAAAGCGAAAAGGGTGGAATGCTGTTTCCTCAAAAGGGATGGCAGGTGATGAAGTAATTGATTATGTTTCCGTTTTCAGCGGAAGCGAACGTCAGGTTGTCTCACAGAACTTCAAGGGAGGTAAGATTTCTGCTGTCTTTGGAGGAATAGACCTTGACCTTACAAAAGCCAGGCTATCACCAGGAAGAAATGAACTTGAAATTGCATGTGTCTTTGGAGGTACAACTATCATTGTACCTGATAACTGGTCAGTCACTATCGAGGTTACTCCTATTCTTGGCGGATTCAGTGATACACGGAAATTCTTACCCGGCAGGACAGAAGAAACAACAAGTCAACTGGTAATTAAAGGAGCTGTTATCTTTGGCGGAGGAGAAGTAAAAAGTTATTAATCTGTATAATGAATGAAACATCCTGTACTTGTCAACAGGACACGTTTTATAGTATGGTGGCTGGTCTGGATTTTTATTGCTCTTGGCCAGGCACTTTTATATTATTATGCCTATGGTAGTTTTGAAAATGTCAGTATGGCTGATGCTATCCTGTCATTGCTATTCTATTCAGGGATTTCACTATCTCTCTGGTATCCTTTCACCTTTTTTAATAAAACCACTGTTAAACCTTCTTCCCTTGTTGTAAATCTATTAATCATAGGTGTCATTTCTGTCACTTTCTGGGTATTTATTACAAAAATGGCCTTGCAGCTCATATTTCCTGAACAAATTAATCTGGAAAAGTACTGGAATGTCACTTTCCCATACAGGATAGGTATTGGAATATTTATTTACTGCTTATTAATACTCACATATTACCTGTTTGTAAGCCTGACCAACCTTTCTGAAAAAAAGGCCAGGGAGGCACGACTTGAAAGTCTGGTAAAAGAGACTGAGCTTAAAATGCTTCGGTCGCAAATCAACCCTCATTTCCTGTTTAACAGCCTCAATTCAATAAGCTCTCTTACTGTTACCAATCCAGATAAAGCAAGACTAATGGTAATAAAACTATCGGATTTCATGCGTTATGCACTTTCCAGGAAAGATGAACAGCCGGTTACCCTGCTAAGTGAACTCGAAAATATTCGCCTTTACCTTGAAATTGAAAAAGTGAGATTCGGTGAGAGACTTTTTGTTGAAGAAGATATTGATCCCGGATGCCTGAATGTAAAAATACCTGTAATGATATTACAGCCATTATATGAAAATGCAATTAAACATGGTGTTTATGAAAGCACTGAAAAGGTAACAATTACCACTACTGTTAATTCTTCAAAAGAATATGTTGAACTCTCTATCAGCAATAATTTTGATCCCAAAGCAGTGTCAACAAAAGGTACAGGTACCGGTCTTTCAAATGTATCCCGCCGTCTTGAATTATTATATGGGAAAAAAGCCATGTTGAAAACTGAAAAACAAAATGGTATTTTTACGGTAATATTATTTTTACCAGTAAATACGTAAATACCTATTCAGGAAAAATGGAAAAAATCAGAACTGTAATAATCGAAGATGAAGCTCCGGCAAGGGATATTTTAAAAAACTACCTTAAAGATTTCCCCGAAATTGAAATTATTGGTGAATGTGCTGATGGTTTTTCAGGATTGAAAACCATTTCGTTCTCTAAGCCTGATCTTGTATTTCTCGATATTCAGATGCCTCGTCTTACAGGTTTTGAATTAATTGAGGTAATGACTGAGAAACCCGCAATAATTTTTACCACAGCTTATGATCAGTTTGCTATTAAGGCGTTTGAACTCAATGCCGTTGATTATCTCTTAAAGCCATTTCCTAAAGAACGGCTCCATAATGCTGTAATTAAGGCAATTGAAAAAATAGGCAAATCTCCAAATGAAGATAGATCTGCCAGCACTATTATTGAAAAACTACCAACACCCCTGAATCGTATTGTCGTCAGAAAAGGAAATGCAATAAACATTATACCGGTTGATCAGTTAAGATATGTTGAGGCTCAAGATGATTACGTAATGATTTATCATTCAGAAGGTAAAGCACTGAAACAACAAACTATGAAGCATTATGAGGAGAACCTTCCTGATAATGAATTTGTAAGGATACACCGCTCATATATCGTCAATGTGCAGGAAATCAACCGCATAGAGCCTTATGGTAAAGATAGCCATATAGCTATACTCAAATCAGGAGGAAAGCTCCCAATAAGCCGTACCGGTTACAAACATCTTAAAGAGGGATTGAATTTTTAGAATTAGTGTTTCAAGCGATTGCATTTTTTATACCTCTTAAAAAGCAAATATCTTTTAAACCTGATTACCGGTACCGGGTCATATCCATGAGTTCCACCAGGTCTGCATCGTAATAACCTGTTTGTGCCCAGCAAAAAACCTTTAACAGGACCATGTATTTTGAGTGCATCAATCATATATTGCGAACAGGAAGGAATATGACGACACGATGGTCTCACAAAAGGTGTAATAGCATACCTGTAAAAATATACAGGCAGTGAAAGAAGTATTGAGATTATTTTCTTTAGCAAACCTATCATATTGTAAATATAACAATTGACATTGTCAGACTGTTATCTTCCTTCCACTTCAAGCCAACGGGTTAACTTATGGATTAAAAAGATTATCAGCCAGACACCAGCAGCTCCGGACAGTAGGCAGATCCATATCTTCGTAATGAATAACCGGTCTGTGAGTATATAATTTCTGCATACATCCAGCAGTGCAAATACAATAAAGATATTTACAATACTGTTGTACTCTCTCTTTAATACATTTCTTATTGAGAAATTAAGTTTTGGGGGATTATATCTTAATGTAAAAGGGATGAATGCACTTACTTTCTCCGACCATTCGTCATAGGCCTCCCCGAATTTCCTTCTTAAAAACTGTTCTTCAGCAAACATTATTCTTTCATAATATATCCAGAAGATCAGGGCAAAAACAACTGCAAACCATGCTGATTTTAGAAACAGAACAGGTCCGAGCCACATCAGGAAATTACCAACATAAAGAGGATGCCTGACAATGGAATAAAAGCCTGTAACGTTGAGCTCTTCTGCAATCTGTCCGGCAGATGTGTTCCGGCCCGATGTATCTTTCGGGGCATAGCCTACTGTGATTATCCTGATAAGCTCACCTAATAGACTGACAGACAGGAATATCATTTCATTACGTAAATCAAATATCAATGCCTGTCTGTTTCCCAGGTACATCATGACAAGTCCGGCAATAATCAGAATTACGGGCAGCCAGCCTCGTCGCTTAAATAGCCAGTTCCCGCTGTTCTCTAATTCATGTACCAGTGCCATAACAGCTATTTGTAGGTTTACTGGGTAAAAGTAGAAAAATTAATTCTAGAAACTGTATTTAACACGCAGAAAGGCCAGGTTTATCCTTGTTTTGGTCCCTGCCATCTCAGCATTGAAGTGCTGCCATATAAGAGAGAAATCTACATTTTGAGCAAGGGAATAATCGAACGACGGCCCCGCAAAATAACCATCCAGATCAGGGAACCACATTGCAGAAAGGCTGATATTCATTAAGGGAGTTGCAGCCCAGGTGAACTGCCCGAATGCTGAAAATTCTGAGAATGCAAGATCTTTTGCGGAAAGATTTCCTGAATAAAAACTGGTGAAATTGTTTAATTCCAGAGGATTATTGCAGTACATAACCTGGAGCTGGGCTGTCGAGTTATTTTCAAAAATCTTATCAAAGCCGGTAGTAAATATTATTGTCCCGGAGGTGTCGCTGAAATTTTCCACAGGCTGAAACCATGTCCCTTCTCCCCTGAAGGAAACCGTCCCTATAGAACCTGACCACCCCGTTCCTGCAATAATATCGGAACTGTTGGAATAACCTGCAATGAACTGGATATCATAACCCCATTTATTAAAACGATATAATCCTGCTGCAGTAATATCATCATCACTGTCAATCTTAGCAGCTATCTCTAAGGTAGAAGAGAATGTAGGATAATATTGGATCCTTACAGCATCGCTGCCCGGTCGTTCGATATAGTCGAAATCGAAAAAGGAATATGCATTGAATATATCATTTGGATTCCACACAAAGGTCTGTCCCCAGTTTATTCTCTGTCTCCCAATTCTTGTCTGGAACTTGTTAAAATTCAGATCAAGCCACAGCCTGTCTATAGTGGTATTAAGAAGAAAGGAGTTTTCATCCGCGATATTCCATGACATATCAACCCAACCCTCATCAGTTCCTATCATATCAGAATAACCCGGGTATGATTTTACCATATCACCTGTAAAAAGCCTGTTTCTGAATTCAGCTGCAAATGTTATGTCTTCAGTTAAGTAGATTCTGAAATTGAGTCTGTTATGTAATAGGTTCTCATAAATGACCGGATCAGAAAGTGTATCAAACATAGCACTCTGCATTGTGGTTATGTATCCATTAAGAGTAACCGGACTGGGTTTTTCCTGTGCAAATGCAGGAAAAAGCATTATTAAAAAAGAAGTTGTTATTATCAGGAACTTTTTAATCATCATCCGGAAAGATCGCTTATTCTCTTTCTTCATCCGATACTACTTTCCCGTCCTCCAGAGTGATAACTCTCCGGGCTCTATTCATGACTCTCACATCGTGTGTTGAAAAAATAAATGTCATTTCCTCTTCATGGTTCAGTTTGATCATTATATCGAGAAGCGATTCAGCAGATTTTGTATCAAGGTTAGCCGTTGGTTCATCTGCCAGAATAAATTTTGGCTTCGAGGCCAGAGCTCTTGCAACAGCTACTCTTTGCTGCTGTCCTCCCGACATTTTTGCAGGCCGGCTGTTTTCCCTGTCTGCAAGACCAACTGCTTTAAGCAATCCGTATGTTCTTTCATTTCTGTCCTGTTTTGCCCATTTCTGCAGCGACATAATAAATTCTATATTCTCTTTTGCTGTCAATACTGGTATCAGGTTATATGACTGGAAGACAAAACCTATATTTTTCATCCTGAAATCAATCAGTGCAGATGGTTTTAATGTTGAAAGATCCACACCATCAATAAGGATCTGCCCTGAAGTCGGGAGATCAAGTCCACCGAGAAGATTAAGTAATGTAGTCTTACCGGATCCTGATGGACCAACTATTGCTGCAAATTCGGCTTCCTGAAAATCAACGGTAACACCATTTACTGCATGTACTTTGACCTCGGTTGAATTGTACACCTTATGCAGATCTTTTATTTCAATGATTTTCATGATTTATTTGATTTAATGATTATTATTCTGTTCTGATAGCCTCTACAGGGTTTAATTTCAATGCCTTTCGTGCAGGATAGATTGATGATATTATTCCCGTCAGTACAATCAGAATTGTAGTAGAAATAAAAAATTGAGCATCAATAGTCGGGAACAAATGGGCCGAATAACCTATTGCTTCCATTCCTTCCGAATATTTCATCAGGTTAATGCCTGTTTTCCCGGTTATTGCAATCACGATTTCACTGACTGCCATTCCCGCAAAACCACCAACAATTGAAAGAAAAATTGATTCGAGCATTATCATTATGAATATTTTACGCCTGTTCATTCCAACAGCCATAAGCATTCCCAGTTCCCTTGTTCTTTCAAGCACTGCCATAAGCATTGTATTTACTATCCCGAATGCCAGGGCAGCAAGAATTATCACCATAAAAACAGCATAGATCTGCCCCATAAAATCAGCCATCATCGCCAGGTCGGGCTGAATTTCTTTCCAGTTCATTACTTCATAATCTACCAGTTCTTGTCTTAGTTGCTTAGTTACACTGTTAGTGATGTCATTATTTTCAAGTCTGGCGATTGCCCTGTGATATGTGCCTTCTTTCATCCCGGTGAGTTGTCTCAGTTCCTCTATGGGAACAAACAAGTAAATCTCTTCGAACATATCGTTGTTTGTTCTGAAAATTCCGCTGATTCTGAATGCAGCCCCTGTTTGATTATTATTTATATCAAGAAATGTAAGTATCAGTTTAGAACCTTTACGGTAGCTCCATGCTGCCTCTTTGATCTTCCATTGGTATTTATCAATCTCCGAGGGTTCAAGCAGTTTTTCATAAGCTCTTACCAATTTCTTATCTGAAGTAAATCGCTCTCCCTGAATTGTTAAAAGTTTTTCAATAACCTCATCAGGTACACCTTCTTCTTCGAGCATGGTCATAGATTCAGGTGTAAAAATATACCTTATTATATTCAGTTCCTTAGCAAGTTTTTCACCAATAAATACTGTATTATATTTTGTTTCTTCTTCAAAATAGCTTCCGGTTCCTGGTATGAGTTTCTCAGATATAGTAAACATTTCTTTCTCTTTTTCCACATCGACACCTGATATTTCAACACCTGTACTTTTAGTTGCTGTTGAGGCAATACCTCTGACAATCAACCTTCCGGTTACATCTGTTACGCCTGGTGTGGATTCAAGTACAGAAACGACCTTAGGATAATGGTCAATAATATTCTGTATATCAACATTGCTGCGGAAATCTTTATTGTTCACTTGAATATGGGAAAGTTCTTCATTGACGGCAGCATCAATTCTTTGAATAATAGAACTGTTTATTGCTGCCATTGAGAAAACGCCGGCAAAAACACCTACTGTTACTGCGGCAATGACAGTCAGGCTTCTTGTCTTGTTCCTCCAAACATTTTTCCAGGCTATAGCTGTTATCATCTCTATAAAATATTTAAATTCTTAAAGCATTTATTACATCCAATTTGAATATCTTACGTGCACTGTATATAATTGCCACCATGAGAATGATCAGTACAACCACCATTTGCCACAAATAAAAAGTATCAGGCAACATTGTGGGCATAACAGGTTCAAAACCATAATCTTCCCACATTCGTGCAAATTCTCCTGTAAACCTCAGAGGATGGACATTACCATATACAACAACGGGAAGCGATACAATAACACCGGCCAGGACACCAAGAAATCCAATAAAAATCATTTCCAGGGAAACAATCTTTGCAAGTTTTCTTTTCTGCATGCCGATTGATACAAGCATCCCGAATTCTCTTTTTCTTTCAGCAAGCATCATAAGTACGGTTCCGAAGACACCAAATGCAATAACCAAATATAAAATGGCTATCATTATCATTCCGCTTCTGTTATCAGCCTCCATCTGGTTTACCAGCAATGCATTCAGTTCCTGCCACGTTTTTATAGTTAATGGCTCAGAAATCTTGTTTTTTAAACGTACCCCGGTCTTTTCTATATCATCATCATCGTTGCTGTTAAGACTTATAACTGCCGATGTTGACATCCCTGGAGCTGCATACAAATACCTTGCTGCTTCAATTGGAAGATAGACAATTAAATTGTCAATATCCGGGGCAGAAAGCTTGATAATTCCCTTTATAACATATTTGCCAGCTGCTGATGTCCCATGGTATCCCTGACCTATCAGAACAATCGTATCACCTATGCCTGTTTTAAGATAATCTGAAAGTCCGTCACCAATTACAACACTTGCTGTTTCATTACCGGTGAGAAAAGCATTTCTTATTGAAGCGTGTTCGCGTATTACCGGTAATATAGATGCAGTATCTTCCTCAGCTATATTTAGGTCAAGGATAAGTCGTGATTCACTGGGATAAGCTTCATTTTCAAAGACTTCCAAAAGTTCTTTTGTTTCTTCAGGAAGCACACTACTCTTTAATGCTTCAACCGCTTCAGATGTTAACTTATATTTAACCAGTTTATTACTGATATTCAAGATCTTTTCTTCACCTACAGGATCAATTCCCATTACAATAACTCCCTGTGTATGATTTCCGGCAGCCGCAAGGGCAAATGATTCAAGCCTTGGGATAACATCATCCACATTATGGTCTTCTTTTATCCGATCGATAAGTGACTGGTCTATCTCTAAGCTGTTATCAATATTCGGATCATCAAAATAATTTTCATGCTGTAATTGCAGATAACCGCTATAGGATTCAATTACGTTCTTAAACATCCTGTCATAAGCTCCAAGCTGAAACGAACGCATTACCAGTGCAAAAAATACTGCAAAAAACACTGATGCTGCTGTTATCAGCGTTCTTCTCCTGTTACGCCAGATATTTTTCCAAGCAAGCTGATAGTCTTTCATATTATAGAGATGTTTTTGTTCCGTGTTCCGTGTTCCGTGTTCCGTGTTTTATGCGGAACGCTGAACTCTAAACACGGAACTGCTTTATCTTATTGTTTTCATATTCTGCTGTGAAAAAAAACTATCATTTATATCAATATTGAATTTCATCTCAACGATATTCAATATTGTTTTATGTCCTTCTTTTTCTTCAGGTACAAGTTCAATTATGGTAGGCAGTAACCTTCCATCCAGGGTTTTTATCTCCATTCCACGTTCTGTTCTGACAAGATAATCGTCTTCGTCGTACAGTTCTGCCTTCACGATGATATAATCCTTCTTATCAACCCACCATATCTGTGAACCCCAAAGTACGTCAGCATCTTCCCTGGCAGTAAGCTTTATCTTCCAGCACATCCTCTCTTCAATCTCTTCTTCTCCCTCAATACTATGAGTGTAATCATCAACAACTGAAGATTCCCTGAGAATATCATCATTCGTATAATCAGATCCCATCCATCCCTGCGACATCATTGAAGGAGGTAATTTAATTAGTCTGCTTATTGTTGGATTCCAGCTCCACATTTCATTTTTGCGTTTTAGAAATGTCTGTCCTTTTTCACGGGCCGGAGCAGTTATGAGTGTTAAAGCATAATCATCCTCCTTTGCCCATGACCTGAATTCGACAGTTCTTTGCCATGTTGGCCGTACAATGGTCATTGTCATTACGCTGTATCCCGACATTTCCCCCCTGAATTTATCATCAGCTGTTTTTATTATCTCAGTTGCAGATAATTGCTGAGCCGATAATATTGATCCATTCCCGAACATACACGTAAAGAACAACAATGATATTGATGTGGATTTCATAATTCTCTTATTTATAAAGTTCTATAATTCTGTTAATTGCTTTAATGTAATAATCATCATCAATTTTATCTTGAAATACCGTGACTACACCAAAGCCCCCAATAGTATAAAGGAACATATTCATATCAAGTTCAGGGTCATATCCTGATGGCATTTTCTCTTTTTTCCTGACAAAATAATCGTTTAAGATTTTTGTCATGGTTGTTAAAAATGTATTGTCCTGATCTATATTAAGTTGTTGTGAAGAATCATCACCTTCATTATATGAATGCAGATACTTTTCCCTTACATCTTTCTGCATAAAAAACTGATAAAACAATCTCCAGAACGATAATTTCTCCCTCAGGATAAAAAAGAGCTTCCTTATAAATAGCTCAAATTCCTCTTCAGTAAGATATCCATCCTTGTTAGGATCAAAATACTTTGATATCTCTTCCATCGATCTGTTTATTATTTCTGACAATAACTCTTCTTTACCGGTAAAATAATTATACATCAGCCCTTTAGATATTCCAGCATGTTTTGCAATATGGCTTATTGTAGTATTATGATATCCTTCTTTAGCAAAAAGCTTCAGGGCTACATCCATAATAAGAGTTTTTCTTTCTTCCCTTATCTCCTCATACTGTTGTGGTGTTCTCGGTGACATTTTTTGACTAAACGTTCATTCAACCACAAATCCCAATAAAAACCGTTTTTGATTAAACGGTCAGTCAAAGATAAAACAATATTTTTATCATTTCCAAATTTTTTTCATTTTTTTTCTTTTGAATCAACAAAATGTTATTCGTGCTTCATAAAAAGCATCATTTACTTTATATCATAACAACATAAATCTTTTCATTCCGTTATTCCGGAAATCTAATATTTAAAATCCCTGTTTTAATAATTAAGAAAAGATTTTCTATC